>CAZIMR010000091.1:0-5791 GCA_964540215.1 uncultured Puniceicoccaceae bacterium | reverse complement strand
CTCGCGGCCTCTGGGCACGACGTGACGCTTATCGAACGCTCTGCACAACGCTGCGAGAAGCTGGATGAGGAGCAGAACGCGCGCATTATTTCTGGTAACGGCAGCTCTGCGCGCCAATTGGTCGAAGTCGATGTGGCAGAGTGCGACGCCTTCCTTGCGATGACCAGCGATGACCGCACCAACATTATTTCCTGCTCTCTCGCCAAAGGACTGGGGGCTAAAAACACGATCGCCCGTATCCATGACGAGACCTATAGCGATAACTCGTTAATTAACTATCAACTGCACTTTGGCATCGATCTTCTAGTCAATCCTGAAGCCATCTGCGCTGTAGAACTGGCCAAGGAGATTCGGGGTGCGGGCCGCGTGGCAGTCGAAAATTTCGCCCGCGGACAAATCGAAGTGCAACAACAGCGTGTCGCCTCGGGCTCTCGCCTGATCGGCAAGCCGCTCAAGGACCTTAAATTCGACCCTCGTGTGCGGATTGGCTACATTCAACGCGACGGCAAGAGCGAGATCGCCAGCGCAGAGAGCACGATGCAAGTGGACGACCTAGTCACCCACTTCGGCCATCCTGAAGCCCTGTTTGCCCTGCGCCAAAAATTCGATCCAAAACACAAAGCCGACCTCTCTCGAGTCGTGCTCTTCGGGGCCAGCGAGACTGCGATCAATTTGATTCAGTTGCTAACCAATCCGCGTTTTAAAATCCGTGTGATCGAGAAAAACCCCGAGACCTGCCGCGCACTGGCAGAGCGTTTTCCACACATCACAGTAATTCATGGTGACGCCACCTCGTTACGCCTGCTTGAAGAGGAGCAAATTGGTTGCGCCGACTACTTCGTGGGCTGCACCAAAGATGATGAGGAAAACATCCTCACCTGCATTCAAGCCTCTAAGCTCGGCGCCAAACATGTGCAGCTGGTGATCAACAAGGGCGACTATGACGAGCTACTCGGCATGCTAAAGACCACACTGGCGATCGAAGTGGTCGTCTCACCGCGCCGTGCCACTGCCGAATTCATGCTGCGCACCCTATCGACAGAAACCGTCGCGATCCTCGCCGATTTACCGAGTCAGGGAGTGCGCATACTCGAAGTGCGCATCAGTCACTCCAGTCCATGCGTCGGCCGTAGCGTCAAAGACCTGCAATTTCCACGCGGCAGCCTATTGGTCGCTTTACAACACAAATTCAAGGCTAAGGTTCCCGCAGCCGACGATGTCATCCTTGCGGGCGATCGAGTCGTCGTCGCGGTTAACCACGAGCACGAGAAAGCACTGCTTGAGCGCCTCGTCTAAACTGTGAATACCGCAATCATTTATAAGCTGCTAGGCATGGTGCTGCTGGCTCTGACCGGAGCCTTTGGTCTCTGCATTCTGGCGGGGCTCGCCAACGGCGAGACCTTTGCCGACCAATCCTTACAGGCCTTCGCGACTTCGATCGGGATGACTTTTGCGCTGTCCGCGCTCTTTCTCCTGCTCGGGCGCAAAGGACAAGCCAAGCTCTTTCGCCGCGAGGCACTCTGCGCCATCGGGCTATCGTGGATACTCGCCACCATCGTTGGCGCGATTCCATATCTCCTCATCGTCGAGCACTGCGAGCTATCCGATGCGATCTTTGAGAGTTCATCGGGGCTGACCACTACTGGTGCGACCGCTTTTCCAAATTTCCACGAGTTCCCGTGCAGTCTACTTTTTTGGCGCTCACTCAGCCAGTGGGTCGGCGGCCTAGGGGTGGTCGTCTTTTTCGTCGCGATCCTTTCCTCGCTCGGTGCCGGCGCAAAAATCCTGTTCAGTAATGAATCTTCGGGGACTTCGGCAGACTTTGATCACGGCCGTATCCAAAGCGGTGCGTTCTACTTAATGCTTTATTACTTAGCTCTTTCAGGGATCTGTATGATCGCCTATGAGATGGGAGGGATGAATTGGTTCCAGGCGATCAACCACGCCATGACCACCATCGCAACGGGTGGGTTTAGCACCGAACCCATGAGTATGCAACAGTTCCAAAGTCCGACACTCGAATGGATTTCGATTGTATTTATGACAATTTCAGGAACGACCTTCGTCTTCGCCATACGACTGCTCCGCGGGCGCACCAAGGGATTAGCTAAATACAACGAGATATACTGGTTTTACGTCATACTCCTTACTAGTACTGCTCTTCTGGCGCTCTATCTTGTCGAGCTCACAGGAGAGCTCCCTGACCATAACAGTATCCGCACCGCAGCCTTCCAAGCCGTTTCCATTATGACGACGACTGGCTATTCGACCATGGATTACGACACCTGGCTGCCGGCTGCCAAGATGTTGCTGCTTATTTTGATGCTAATAGGAGGCTGTTCGGGTTCGACCAGCGGCGGAGTTAAAGTAGTGCGCGTCGTGATCGCATTACGCGCCGCGGTGCAAAGCGTGAAGCAATCCTTCCGCCCAAACATCACTAAGCCGATGCGAATGGGCGGCCAAACCCTCAGTCAAGGGGCGATTAGCAGCGTTATCATCTTTCTGATGCTCATGCTATTTCTAGTTGTGGCATCGATGCTCTTTATTGCATCTAACGAACCCGAACTCACTTTCATGGGCTCATTCTCGGCAGTTCAAGCGACCTTATTTAACATTGGTCCAGGCTTCGACGCTGTCGGCCCCACCAAAAATTTTCATTTTCTGAGAGATTCCACCAAAGTATTCCTTTCCCTACTGATGATTCTCGGCCGCCTTGAACTCTACGCCGTGCTGGTGCTGTTTTCCCCATCGGTGTGGAAACGGTATTCGTAGCCGAGAGCTTGGGCTCAAAGTAGCGCCGATTACCTCTCAGATATAACGATCTATCGTTCCAATCGAGACCTTCCCGCTCATCAACGCTGAACTAAAAAACCCGCGATCACTCGCGGGCCTTAGAAATTAATTTGGCTTAAGGAACTAGCCTTCGCCATCTTCACCAATCGCTTCGACTGGGCAGCCTTCAAGGGCTTCCATACAGAGTGCGACGCTCTCTTCGTCAGTCAAATCGGGTTGCTTGTGCACAAAAGAGTACCCTCCGTCTTCGTTACGGGTGAAGAAATCCGGAGCCGTTTCGCGGCAAAGATCACAGTCGATACATTGCTCATCAACATAGAATTTCCCATTAACATTCTCCGGCCATTTTTCGTCTAGTTCTGCCATGCTGCGAAAATTGAGCATTTCGCATGCGAGTCAAGCGGGAAGCCAAGTAAGACTGATTTGAGTCAAATCAGAAGCTTCGATTGCAATCCGCACAGAATCCCTATTTCTTGTGATACTCGTGCACACGAAAACACGCGGCTTTTGATGTGGTCAGGTGGGGCACAAACTATTTACGTTTAAATTTCTATGCTCTACGACCGACCGTATATGCGCCAAGCTCCTGAGCCTAACGCTAGGCAGACCAGCGCAGTGAGGATTCTCCTCATTGTGACGATCAGTATCTTTGTGCTCCAGCAAGTGCTGAATGTTAGTTTCCCTGGAAATGGCGGTCGCCAGAATTCGTTTCTCACCGACTGGTTTGCATTTAGCTCAGAAAATTTCAAAGCCCTCAAGGTCTGGACCGTCTTCAGTTATGCTTTTCTGCACAGCACCACGACAATTCTGCATCTCCTAGGCAATATGTTCGGCCTGTTCTTTATCGGACGAATCCTAGAGCCACTGCTCGGTAAGCAACAGTTTTTGATCCTCTATTTCAGTGGCGCAGCTGTCGGAGCACTTACTTATCTGACTTTTCACTTTAACGGCGACAGCAGCGTCGTCGGTGCCTCAGCGGCAGTGTTTGCACTCCTAACCTTCTTCTGCCAGCGCCACCCCGAGCAGCCAATTACGCTACTCCTGTTCTTCGTTATTCCGTTAACCGTTAAACCAAAGTGGCTCTTCTGGGGGCTCCTTGGCTACTCCACCTACTCGCTAGTATTTGCCGAATTGGGCGGCACTGCACACGTCGCGCACTCCGCTCATCTCGGCGGCTTCCTCGTCGGCGTGCTCTACTTCCGCTATATCTACAATGGTAAATCCTCTTTTGCTCAGACTAGTAAGCGACCAAGCATCGAAATGCCCGAATGGTTTAAGCGCCGCAGAAAAACCGCAGCACAGACCAGCTACCAAGTAAATCGGCCGATGGCGCGCAACGAAGACCTACAGAAAGAGGTTAATCGTATCTTAGATAAAATCAATGCCTCCGGCTTTGGCTCGCTCAATCCTGTCGAGAAAGCGACCCTCGACCGAGCCAAGGACATCCTTAGTAAATAAACACAGCCACAACGCGCACGAACCAAACACATTTCCTTAGACACTTACCTACTTTGTTAATGACTTCTAGATTTACTACCATTGCCCGCCTCAGTTGCATCATACTCGTCACGCTTCAGGCTCCTGCTTACGCTGGATTCCAGCAGACTAAGGAGATGGCAGACCAAACCCGTTGGGTAATGAACACTATCAATTCCCGCCATTATATACACGACAAGATGGAGAAACTCAACGGTAGTGAGATCGTCGAAGCCTTCACCGAATCGTTCGATTATGGTCACATGTATTTCCTACGCAGCGAGGTCGATGACTTCGTCTTCCGCTTCGGCGATGCGATGGAAGACTTCCTGCAGAAAGGTAACCTGTATGCCGCTTTTGAAATCTATGCAGCCTATCAAGCCAACGTCCAGGCCCGCACCGATTGGGCTTACCAACGACTGACCCAAGACTTCGATTTTAGCGAAGACGAGAACTTCTCCCCTGACCGTCGCGAAGCCAAATGGCCCAGCACTGCCGCAGAGAGCAATGACCTCTGGGAGCGTCGCTTAAAGTACGAGGTCCTCAACGAGTTGCTCTCACTCGCCAGCGAAGAAAAGGAAGAACCACTTGAATACGGAGAAAAAAAGAATCCTGACAACGTTGAAGACCAAGAAGACGACAGCTTTGATCCTGCCAAGATTCAGCGCCTCCTCGAAAAGCCCGAATTTATGGTCGAGACACTCGACGCTGCCCGCGAGAAAATCCGCCGCCGCTACGAGCGGAATCTCACCTACATCATCGATCGCGAGGCCGCCGAAGTCCAAGAGTCCTTCATCAATGCGATGACTCAACTGTTTGATCCGCACTCCAGTTTCCTTTCCGCCGATACGCTCGAAAGCTTCAACTCTGCGGTGCAGAACTCGTTTGTTGGCATCGGCGCCCTCCTTCAGGACGACGACGGCATTTGCACTATTAAACAAATCCTTCCCGGCGGCCCAGCCGAAGAATCTGGCCTGCTGCATGACGAAGATAAAATTCTCGCTGTGGCGCAAGGTAAAGATGGCGAATTTGAAGACGTCGTTGACATGCAGCTGCGCTACGTCGTGCGCAAAATTAAAGGTAAGAAAGGCAGCATCGTACGCCTCCTCATTCGCCCTGGCTCCGCTGGCGATCCATCTGCACGCAAAGATATTTCGATCACACGTGGTGAGGTCAAACTCACCGCCAACTTAGCATCCGCCAAATTAATCGACATTCCCACCGACGACGGCGAACTCATTCCTGTTGGAGTCATCGAGCTACCCTCTTTCTATGGTAATATTGGAGCCGGAGGGACATTGACCACCACTGCTGGCGACGTCACCGAACTCCTCAAAAAGCTAAGTGCGGCCGGGGCCCAAGGTATCATTCTCGATCTTCGTATGAATGGCGGCGGCCTGCTCAGTGAAGCCGTGCGCGTGGCCGGACTCTTCATCCCCGTCGGCCCCGTCGTGCAAGTGCGTAATACCGATGGCCGCACCGACGTGCTCTCCGACCGTGATCTTAACCTCGAATGGAAAGG
>CAZIMR010000090.1:0-5807 GCA_964540215.1 uncultured Puniceicoccaceae bacterium | reverse complement strand
AGAGGACGAGACCATCGAACACTACGATGCGATCTACGGTGCCTATAAAGAGAACCTTCAACGTGCGATTCTCAAGGATGGCTACAAGCTGGTGATCTATCCGACTATCGATGTGCTGCGCCTCTACAATCTGAACGAGGACCCGCAGGAAATGCAGGATCTCGCCAAGAACCCCGAGTATGCGCCGAAGGTGCAAGCCCTGATGGCGGACTTCAAGACGCTGCAAGCCGAGCTCGACGATCCACTCGATATTGGAAATCCCGGTTCACCTGACATTACGGTGAAGCCGCACCGACACTAAGCATTGTTTTGTAGGCGGCTTACATAAGCTGGTCGCTCGGCATGTCACGTATTACTCCCATGAAGTCTCAATCACTTTTTACTCTCTGCCGGCTGGCAGCCTGCTCCCTGTCTGCCGCTGATCACACTACATCTCAGTGGATGGCCGCGATGGCGCTTCTGGTCAGCGCAGCGATCCGTTGAAAACCTTGAAGCGTGCGGCCTCTAAAGCTCAGCCCGGTGACAGCATCTATTTCCAGGCTGGTCGCTACGAGCGTCCCTTTGAAGCGCAGGGCTTAAAGGCTCTGCGGGTCAACCGATCAGGATTGGCGCAGCGCCAGGCGAAACGGTTGTCTTCGATGGCACGGATGCCTTACCAGATGCTTGGCAATTGGTCACTCCCGATTCCGCGGCAGGTGCACTGATCCAGTCTGCGCAGCGGCAGCCTGCAAAAAGAGGCCGATCAATATATGAACCAGCGTGTCGGCTGGTACCAGCCGCGCCGATTCCTATTCTGTCTTAAAGTTCTTATGCTGCTCTTCGTGGGATAGGATTTACTAATCTTAGGATTATATTCTCAGGAATTATACTGATCGTATACTGATTGGTCGGCCGCTAGGCCTCATGAATGTAAGGAGTCGGCCACCTTGCCAAGGTGAATGTCGAGAGTTCGAACCTCTTCGCTCGCTCCATTTCAATAATAAGCAACGCCGTAAGTTAGCTAAGCAATTGGTTGGCCTCAATTGCAATTACACCCCGGACTTCGCCCGCTGAAAATCGCGCTGCCAGTGACCGTTCTTGGTGAGTTCGATGCCGTGACGTTTCTAGCGCATGGGCTTGATCTAAAACCGTTGGTTCTCTTCTTTCTGTCTCGCCATTATGGTGCATTTTGGGCGCACTTTTGGTCACACTTCAATTTATATTTTTATACGAATTGCATAAGTTGCTCGTGTTCAGTGCTTTTGTTGGATTTGTGTCGGTTATGGCATGCAAGAGGTCAGAAGTTCGACTCTCGTATGCTCCACCACTCTTTTTAGGCGTGAAAGTGACTCAGAGTCGAAGGTGTTTGTATGTTGAACTCAATTTGGCTAACAGAGCCGGTAAAATGCAATGAATGTGCAGCTGATATTATTCATATGAGCTATGTGGTGGATATGATGTTTCATCTTCAGAAAAGCAGGCAATTAATTCTACAGCTCTGAGCATAAAAAAGGGGCCTCCGTTATGGGGCCCCTTGGATTAATTTAGAAGCAGATGCTAGTTATTGATCACACTCAAAACAATAATGAGTGTTACAACGCTCGAGAGGCTTGCGCCAGTGCCAATAAAGCCATCAACAAGACCTCTAATATTGGCGATCACATTCATACTTGCGGCTTGGCCGAAAATAATCGAAACGATGACGAGAAGGCCGATAGCTGCAATGAGTAGACCAGAGATCCCTCCGATAACTGACTTGATTTGGTTAATTGTATTTTCCATAGTATTCTTTTGTTTGGGGTTTGTTTGTTTGGGATTCTACTAAGCGCGGTTGCGCAGCAGAGCGAAGATTAGAATGATGGCAACTAAGCCAACGAAGCCGTTTTCTCCGCTAATCGCGGTAACAATTTCAGATAAGTTTCCGACTACGCTGGCACCAAAAATAGCGCCTTGGCCGAAAACGATTTCAGCAATAATGCCGAGCGCAATCAGGCCGATTCCGAGTTCGGAAATACCTTTAATTATACTACTTAGTTGTGAGGTTATTTTTTCCATTTATCTCCTTTGTTGGGGTGAACCAGTAGTCGCTAGCGATGATTCACATGAATCATCAGCGCCACCAGAAAGGCAAAGCAGCGCATCATCGCGCCAAAATAGTGGAAGTCTCACTAGGCTGAGGCAACATTGCCAAGCCGATTTCCAATTTGCATGTAATATACACGTCATTGGAAAGAGCAAAGTATCAATAAACTGACGTATGGGAAGTATAAATTTAGCGAAAATACGTTTTTAAAAAAGTTATACTAATTTATCTAGTAGAATGTTACTTTAAACGTAATTAAATCGATATTTAACTCAATCAATTACCAATAAGTAGTTGTTCATTAAATATTTATGAGATATTCGATATTTTTTCGTGGTACTGGACGCAGCAATCGAGCAATGCCGAGTGTAAGCCGCTCAGATAAAGATACTTCGCTTGCAAGCTGTCAGCAATTCGGCATCGCCGACTCTCGAGCACTAATTTTAGGCTGGAATCCGCTTGTCTAAAGTCTTCTGACCATTTTTGGCTTGCTGCTTCGTTTCGGTAGATGCTGCTTATTTTTTGCTAGGGTGAACGAATAATGGTGCCGATGTAATGCCATCCACTGTGCGGCAAGAATGAATCGCGAATTCATTCGAAAACGCAGGATGGCATAGCGGATAGGTCGCCTCGATTGTTGATTTCAAATCGTCGAAGGCATCGGCTTGAATTAAGGCACCGCTAGCGCCCTTATCGCCACCGCCGAGCATGCGCTCACCCAACACGCCTGGCACGGAGCGTGCGATGTCGCACATCGTCTCCAGCTCAGGGCCGCTGATTTCATAATCATCCCGTAGCCCAATGCCATCTGCGCGAAAATTATTGCCCACTTTCTCGACGTCGCCACTACGCCACGCCTCTAGCGTATCAGCAAAGCGGGTCTGCGCTTCATACAGGTATTTTAAGCGTCCCACGCTCGCGGGCGCAACTTCCTGGATATAGGCCGCAGCTTTAGTAAATTTTTCAGAGGTCGAGACCTCTGCGAGTGACGCATAACCGAATTTTTCATTTAGTAATGCTTTCATCTGATCGCATTCATCGCGACGAATCTTATAGGTCGATTTTTCGAGTCCTGGGCGTTTCGTGCCTGTATCCAAACTTACAATACGAAAGTCATCGGGATTGCCGCCAAATGGAATGTGGTCGATCGTTCCTTTGTTGGGGTTGAAATATGTGCCCATGCCAGCTTTTGCAAAATAAATCATGATCTGATCTAACTTGCCGCAAGGCGAACCGATGTAATCAGTCTCCACCATTTGGGCGAGATCAACGATACGCATGCCGTCCTCGACGACCGTTTCGTTCACTTCAAGGAAGGTTAGGATCAAGTTCAGCGCTAGCGATGCTGAGCGCGACATGCCACCACCAGGAATGTTGCCATAGAGAACTGCATCGAACCCTGTGCCCAACTCGTAACCCTCACGCCGCAGTACCAATTCCACTCCATGCGGGAAACGTGCCCAGCTATCCTTCAACTCCTCTGGCTCTGCCGCTTCGCCCAGAGCGAAATCGACAATGCCGTCTTCGGGGAAGTTCTCGCTAAAGATACGCACACGTCCCGAAGTATTTGGCTTGAATGCCAACCAGATGAAGCGATCAGTGCCGACACCGAAGAGTTCCATGCCGTTGTAATCACCATGTTCGACACCGAAGCAGAAGCGAGATGAACTGCGGCGTACTTGGCCGCCTTCAATGTCGAGGCCGTATTTGTCTGCTGCCGCGGAGAGTCTGTTATGAACGTCTTGTTCCATATGATACTTTTTTGAATACTATAGTGATTAGTCTTCGTAGCCGTTTGGATTGGCTTGATGCCATGCCCACGCGCTGGTGATGATGGATTTCAAGTCAGGGAACTTTGGATCCCATTTGAGTTCACTGGTGATCTTGCCGCTGGCAGCAATTAATGTAGCTGGATCGCCGGCGCGGCGAGGCTTCACATCAGCAGGGATCGCGTGGCCTGTCACTTCGCGGGCAGTCTCGATGACTTGCTTGACTGAGTAACCTTGGCCGTTGCCGAGGTTGTAGATCTTATCTTCATTCTCGATCGCACCGAGCGCGAGGATGTGTGCCTGAGCTAAATCGATGACGTGAATGTAGTCGCGCACGCAAGTGCCATCTGGTGTGTCGTAGTCGTTGCCGAACATGTAGATCTGCTCGCGCTGCCCGAGTGCCACTTGTAGCACGAGTGGGATAAGGTGCAGTTCGGGAGTGTGGTCTTCGCCGCGCTCGGCGCTTGCGCCGGCGGCATTGAAGTAGCGCAGTGCGGCGTAGTTGAAGAACGGATATATGCGAGACATCCAGTGTAGGTAGCGCTCGATGATATATTTCGATTCGCCGTAAGGGCTGCCTGGGATGATGCGCTCATCTTCGGCGATGGGCATACGCTCTGGATCGTCAAACAAGTTGGCCGTGGAAGACAGAATGAAGCGCGGTACTTCAAATTCGACTACACACTTCAATAGGTTGAGCGCATTGGAGACATTGTCGCCAAGGTAGAGGAACGGATCTTCCATCGATTCGCCGACCAGCGATTTGGCTGCAAAGTGCATGATTGCTTCTGGCTTGAAACGACCCATTGCCTCGCGAATCGACTCGATATTGGCCAGGTCGCCAACGACCAGCTCTGCATCTGGATGCACTGCGGCACGGTGGCCGAGCGATAGGTTGTCAAAGACCATCACATCGTGTCCTGCGAGGACGAGTTGTTCGACTGCGACACTGCCGATATAGCCGGCACCTCCTGTTACAAATACTTTCATATGCGGTGTTTTATTTTTTGGTGTAATGAATTTCTGAGAGTGCAGACAGCTGTGTCGCTGCTTGTTCTGGGGTTAAATCGCGTTGTGCATTGGCGAGCATTTCGTAGCCGACCATGAATTTTTTAACTGTAGCCGAGCGTAGTAGCGGCGGATAGAAATGTGCGTGCAATTGCCAATGCTCGACATTTTCGGTTAAGCTTGGAGCGCCGTGCCATCCCATTGAGTAGGGGAACGATGTTTCAAACAAATTGTCGTAGCGAGTCAGCATGCGTTTCATGATGTCAGCAAGATTGTCGCGTTGGCAATCCGTCAGATCCGTCAGGCTTTGCACTGCAAATCGTGGCAATAGCAGTGTTTCGAAGGGCCACGTCGCCCAGTAGGGTACCACCACGACCCAGTCGTCGTTGATCGCTACGATGCGCTCGTTCTTCTCAATTTCAGACCTAGCGTAGTCGAGCAGCAGGTTGCTGCCATGCTTTTTTAAATAGGCGGCTTGATGAATATCTTCCTTGGCGGCCTCGTTGGGTAAAAAATCACTCGCCCATATCTGCCCGTGGGGATGTGGGTTTGAGCAACCCATGGCCGCGCCTTTATTTTCGAAAATCTGCACCCAGCGATATTTTTCGCCGAGCTCAGCGGCTTGATCTGCCCACAGATTGATCACTGCTCGAATTGCGGGTACCTCCATCTCGGGGAGGCTTAAGTCATGTCGAGGTGAGAAGCAGATTACGCGGCATTCGCCGTGCGCCTCCTCTTTAAAAAATAGCGCATCTGCATCGACTACCGTTGGCGTCGTCTCGCCTGGCGTCAGTAAGGCTGCAAAATCATTCTTAAATACATAGGGTCCGGTGTAAGCTGGATTGCGTTCTCCGCCGATACGTTCATTGCTGGGGCAAAGGTAGCACTGCTCATCATATGCAGGCTTCTGCTCGTCAGAGACCGTCTCTTTCGCCCCTTGCCATGGGCGCAGTGCGCGGTGCGGTGAA
>CAZIMR010000089.1:0-5875 GCA_964540215.1 uncultured Puniceicoccaceae bacterium | reverse complement strand
AGTCTATCTCACACAAATACCAGTATCAAAGCTGTCCGAAATCGGTTACTGCGGTTTTAATGCCAGTGTCCACTCAGCTATAGCGCTAATCGGCATTTTTAGCGGTGGTGCAGGACCACATAGAGCTAAATATGTAGTGACTAATCGCGGGGGCTCTCAATCGGAAGCGCCGGAGTTTGCTTGCGATAACGAATAGGGGAGATGCCCTCCTGTTTCTTAAATGTATTACTAAAATGTGGCGCGTGGCAAAATCCAGTTAACGCCGCGATCGTCTCGATCGTCTCTTCGGTGTAGTTCATCAGCCGTTTGGCTTCATCGATACGGATACCAATTAAATGCTCACGGATGCTGTTATGCATGCTCTCACGAAAACGCATCTCAAGACTGCGGCGACTAACTCCAAGCATTTCGGCCAGTTCTACGGTGCCGATCGAGCGCTTGAAGTGGGTCTTTAGATACTTCAGTAGCTTGCGAATAAGCGGGTCGGTCACTGCCAGCGCATCCGTGCTTTGCCGAATGGTTATACCGCACGGCGGAATCAACTTTAGATGCTGGTCGAGCGTCTGGCCGTTCATCTGTCGATCAAGCATCGCTGCTCCCTCATAGCCAATTATTTTCAAGTCGTAGCGCACGCTCGATAGTGGCACTGCTTGGTTTTCGCAAATTAATCTGTTATCATCTGCACCTAAAATCGCGATGTCCTCAGGCACGCGTAATCCAGCATCCATACATAAGTTCGACAGCCAAGCCGAATCATAGTCACTCTTGGTGTAGATGGCACAGGGCTTTGGCAGCTGCTTAAGTCGCTTAGTGATGTAAGCCGCATCTTGTGGGCGTGTCGTGTCAAGGCGTATGCAAATGATGCCTGCTGCCGCTAAGCGCTGACTGTAAGCTACAAAGCGTGCGCGGCTGACCGGATTGCTGGCCAGTGCAAACCACGCACAATGGCGATGCCCCATGCTTAAAAAGTGCTCGGCGCCGGCTCGACCTAGTGCAGGGTTGTCTGCTGCCACCCGAGGCAAGTCGATGTCCTCACGCCAAATCGATAGATCCACAGTCGGCACTTTCGCCTGCAATACAAACTCCTCTAAGGTCCGACTATTATTCAATGATGTGATGATGCCGTCGCCTTGCCAGTGTTCGGGTAGCTGAAAGTCTTTGAGGATACTGACATTTAAGTGCCAACCATGCTGTCCGGCATATTGCGCAATGCCCTCATGTGCAGACTGGTCATAGCTCCCAAGAACCATCAAAACATGTTTTACCCGCATCATTTGCGCATTAATGCAAAATATAACAAAATTATGCAATTATAATATACGCTAAGTGTCGCTAATATTCACATCCTAAGACGCAGCAAGTTTGTTTGCACACTCAATTATCAGACTAATAGAAAACCCACAAACACACACTCCTCATGGCTATCGATATCAAATCTTCCGACTCTTGTGAATACGCATGCATCTCGCTTGGAGAGGTGATGCTCCGCCTCGACCCCGGCGAAGGTCGTGCGCATACCGCTCGTCAATTTACTGCATGGGAAGGCGGCGGCGAATATAACGTCGCTCGCGGACTACGTCGCTGCTTCGGCCTAAAGACCGCGGTGGTCACTGCCTTCGCAGACAATCCGGTCGGCCGTCTGGTCGAAGACTTCATCCTCCAGGGAGGTGTGGATACGCAGTTCATCAAATGGGTGGACTATGACGGTATCGGTCGCACTGTCCGCAACGGCTTAAACTTCACCGAGCGGGGCTTCGGTATCCGCGGCGCCGTTGGTTGCCCAGATCGTGGCAACACCGCAGCGAGCCAGCTAAAAGTTGGCGATATCGACTGGGAAGAGATCTTTGGTAAACGCGGCGTGCAATGGTTCCACACGGGAGGGATCTATGCGGCACTCAGTGAGAGTACTCCGGATGTTGTGCTCGAAGCAGTGAAATGCGCGAAGAAGCACGGCACCATCGTCAGCTACGATTTGAACTATCGTCCGTCGCTTTGGAAAGACTTTGGCGGCCTTGCAAAGTGCCAGGAGGTGAACCGCGAGATTGCCAAGTATGTCGATGTAATGATCGGTAACGAAGAAGACTTCACGGCCTGTCTCGGCTTCGAGGTTGAGGGCGTCGATGAGAACATTTCACATATTCCAGTCGATGCGTTTAAACGGATGATCGGCACTGCGACTAAGCAATTCCCTAACTTTAAGGCCACTGCCACAACACTGCGGGCAGTGAAGACTGCCACCGTCAACGATTGGGCTGCGCTGGCATGGCACGATGGCGAGTTTTTTGAGTCGATTCGATTTCCTAATCTTGAGATCCTCGACCGAGTTGGCGGTGGTGACAGTTTTGCATCGGGCCTGATCTATGGGTTCTTGACCGAGAACGATCCGCAGGAAGCAGTCGACTATGGTTGTGTGCACGGCGCACTGGCCATGACGACTCCAGGGGACACCACCATGGCTTCACTTAAAGAAGTGAAAAAGATCAAAGCTGGCGGCGGTGCACGTGTGGATCGCTAGAATCGAAGCTGGTTAGTTTTCCAGTTCCCCGATCAAACTAAAAACCAAACAACCTAAAACAAAATAACTTATTTCAATCATGTTATCACTCGACCAATTTCCTGTCATTCCCGTTATCGTCATCGACGATGTTGCAGATGCTAAGCCACTCGCTAACGCACTACTTGAAGGCGGCCTTAATATTATCGAAGTCACCTTCCGCACAGCAGCTGCGGCGGGTGCAATCGAATCCATTGCGAATGCATTTCCTGAAATGCTCGTTGGCGCGGGTACGGTGGTTACGTTGGAGCAAGCTAAAATCGCAGTTGATTCAGGCAGTAAGTTCGGCCTCGCGCCCGGCACAGATTCCGAGACGATCGCTTATTTCAAGGCGCGCGATATCCCATTTATTCCCGGTATCATGACTCCCTCCGACATCCAAGCGGCGATCAAAGCGGGCTGTGAGCACCTCAAGTTTTTTCCTGCAGGCGCTGCGGGTGGTCCAAAACTGCTCAAAGCAATGGCGGCTCCGTATGCGAATCAGGGTGTGAAATTCTGCCCAACTGGTGGTGTCTCGTTCGACAATATGAACGAGTATCTTTCGATTCCTGAAGTCTTTGCAATCGGTGGCTCATGGCTGGCAACCAAGGCTCAAATCGCCAATAAGGACTGGAGCGCAATTACTGCGCAGGTTAAAGAAGCGCTGGCTAAAGCTGCACAAGCATAGCCAAGGATCTCACACGGTTGCTTGGCTGTGATAAAATATCAACTCGCTATCAAGGTGAAGTCTATAGTATAAACGTTGTCATATATGGCGGACTCTTGGGAAATATTAAAACTATTGGCGGACTCGACGCGGGTGCGTATTCTCTCATTATTGGCGAAAGAGGAACTATCGGTCGCCGAACTCCAAGACGTATTGGATATGGGGCAGTCGCGCATCTCTTCGCACCTCGGGCTTCTTCGGCAGGGCGAGTTGGTGCACGATCGCCGCGAGGGGAAAAAGACATTTTACGCATTAAGTGTCTTTGATGCAAAAGGTGCTGCGTTGTTGCAGGCGGCCTGTGCCGCGGTTGAGGGCACCACGCAGATCGGCGAGGACACTGCCAATTTGAAGCGCATCTTGGAGAAGCGTAAGCAGCAGTCGGAGCAATATTTTAATTCCGTAGCTGGGAGATTGGGCAAAAACTATTGCCCAGGCCGTAGCTGGGAAGCGATTGGCCATTTCTTACTGCATCTAACGCCGAAAATTAAGATCGTAGATTTGGGGGCAGGCGAGGGGCTGCTGTCTCAATTATTGGCACGTCGCGCCGAGGAAATTGTGTGTGTCGATAATTCTCCGAAGATGGTCGAGTTCGGCAGTGAGCTGGCCAAGAAGAATGGATTTACTAATTTAAGCTACAAGTTGGGCGATATCGAAGCCGTGCCACTTGAGGACGGGGAGTTTGATTTAGCCTTGCTCAGTCAGGCACTGCACCATGCGCAGCATCCGCAGCAGGCGATACAGGAAGCCTGCCGCATTTTGAAGCCTGGGGGTAAACTAATCATTATCGACCTCTTGGAACATCAGTTCGAGAAAGCCCACGAGCTCTATGCCGACGTATGGCTCGGATTCTCAGAGAACAAACTCTATCAGTTTTTAAAAGAGGCAGGCTTCCGTCAGATCGAAGTCAACGTCGTCTCTGAAGAAGCCGAAGCGCCGAATTTTCAGACCGTGCTCGCTAGCGGTGTAAAGGGCTAGGGTTTGGTGGATCGTTGCCATCACTGCCTTGCTAGGCCACCCAGTTTACTTTTCTGATTGTCCGACTGGGCAGTGCCTTGCATGAAATGTGCGGTTCCCCGTATTGCCTGAGCGGCCTTGTTTTGCGATTCCTTGCTGCTGCCCACATCAAGAAAGGCTTTATCTTTGTAAAGCCAAATTGTCCACAGTCGTTGGCCACCAGAGCACCACCATCTTTGGTAAGGCAGGCATCTTCTCCTGCCCATTCGCCGCGCCGTATGCCGTACATGCCTTCCCATTTCAACGTTCCTTTGGAATCTGTCTTTATCAAGTAAATATTCCACTGCCCTGAGTTCCCAGAAGGGTGACCGCGGCCCTCATATTTCTTTGTTTTATCTCCGGTTCCGTCGTGTTCAGTATGCTATTCCATCTTGGGCGGCTCGCGAGAAACTGAATTCTCCGTGGCATCCACATGGATTGATAATATTTTCATGCATCCTACACAGAACAGCACAAGGGTGTTATATATTTTATTTTACATGATTTTTCGCAGAACGTTAATGGCATGCATAGAGTAGAGTGCGAAACGCGTAACGAAATTGTCCTACTCTGCCTTGTTAGAATTAAGTTTCAGTTGAGGGTAGGCGACCCCAAAAGGCAGAGCAGCTTAGGTGGTCGCGAGCCATCAGATTACTGGGAGTAGATTTAATGCGAAAAGAATCAAAAACGCCAAAAAATAGTTCCCGAGACAGTAACAACGAAATAATTCCAAAGCTGCGGTAAAGTGTAATGACGGTTTCAGTGGCAAGACGTAGATGACGCTAATTATGTGGAATTAGAAGGCCGTGCGCTAAATAAGAATTGCCAAGGTCTGCATGTGCGTCGTTTGTTTTGTGGATGGATCGCGAAACTGTGCTCAAATATTTTGATTCTGAATCTGTAGTGGAACACTACGCAAAGGCAGCTGAACGTTTGGGGCTGTGGCAATCTGAGGAAAGGATATTGACTCGCGTCTTTGAACCCAGCGATTCTTTGCTCGAGCTAGGGTGTGGGGCTGGGCGGATTGCCCTTGGACTGCATGAGTTGGGCTACATCAATATCATGGCGACCGATTATTCACGTGAGATGATCAAGCGAGCGCGCCATCTATCCACCTTGTTGGAATACAATATCCCGCTGCGTGTCTGCGATGCCACGGATTTGGAATTTGATGATAACGCTTTTGATGGTGCTATTTTTGGATTTAACGGGCTGATGCAGATTCCGCAGGCAGCTCAACGCGAGCAGGCGCTGAGTGAAATCTATCGAGTGATTCGGCCAGGCGGCTGGTTTGTGTTTACCTCGCATGATCGTGATCGCTCACCGCACCGCAGCTTCTGGATTCAAGAACAGCGCCGCTGGGAAGAGGCCAGTCAGTCTGCTGACTTGGATGATTTCGGTGACCGCACAGAAGCCACAGATAATGGTGATCACTATATGCACGTGCCCTCGGTGCAGGAAATGGAGGCGGTGCTTGCGCGGGTCGGTTTTCGAGTCGAGGCCACTGTGATGCGCTCGCAACTCGCGCACGAGTCACCGGAAGTGGTGGCCTTCTCCGACGATTGCCGTTTCTGGGTGGTGCAAAAGCCCGAGGTTTCTGGCTAGATCAAGCCTGCTTCGTT
>CAZIMR010000088.1:0-5884 GCA_964540215.1 uncultured Puniceicoccaceae bacterium | reverse complement strand
TGACAGCATAAACTCCTGGCCAGAAATCCCAGAGGGATAATCATGGCTATACAAATAGTCCTTACCGTGGCCGAGCGCCTTATTGGTCTTGGTATGCGCATCCCGTAACCATAGCGGCACGGCTTGTACGGGTTCATCTCGGAGCGATTTTTTAACTGCATGCAGCGCCCGCGTCACCGAATTGCTCTTTGGCGAAGTCGCTAAATAAAGCACTGCGTGCGCTAGATGATACTCACACTCTGGCATGCCGATTTTTTCGCAGGCCTCAAATGCGGCAGTGGCCACTGTCAGCGCATGTGAATTAGCGAGGCCGACATCTTCAGAAGCCAAAATAGTCAAGCGCCGCGCGATATAGCGTGGATCTTCGCCGCCCTGCAGCATCTTGAAGGTCCAATACAGCGCCGCATCGGGATCTGAACCGCGGATGCTTTTAATCATCGCTGAGGCATGATCGTAATGTTCATCCTCATCGCGATCGTAGCGGATCTGCCGCTCGCGTGCGAACACCTCGACCGCCTGCGCATCAACATGCGCGCCCAAGGGCTGACTCAGCACCAGTGTTTCCAAGGCATTGAGCGCACGGCGCAAATCACCACCGGAAAAATCGGCCACGGCTTGAAACACCGCTGGCTCCGCAGTGCAACGGTGTGCACCGAGGCCGCGCGCCACATCCGTTAAAGCACGCGCCAGAACAATCGCGACGGACTCGACGTCCACCGGCTCCAACCGAAACAGGTGGCTGCGGCTCAACAATGGTGGATTTACATAAAACCCTGGATTGTGTGTGGTCGCACCAATCAGACGAATATTGCCGGCCTCCACATCCGGCAACAGTAGATCCTGCTGTGACTTATTAAACCGATGGATCTCATCGATAAACAGGATGGTACGTTTATCTGGCTCATAGCGGGCTAAGCGCAGGATGTCGCGCACCTCGGCCACATTCGAAAGCACCGCATTGATCCGCACGAACTTACTCTGTGTCTCGGCCGCAATCACCTCCGCCATCGATGTCTTACCGCAGCCTGGTGGGCCATAAAAAATCAGACTGCCAAAATTATCTGCCTGGATCAGCCGCGGCAACAGACAGCCCTCACCGACGATGTGATCTTGGCCAATGATCTCACCCAAGTGCTGCGGTCGCATGCGTACCGCCAACGGACGCACCACGGAGCCGGCCGGAGCGCTCTGCTCGACATCAAAAATGCCAGCCTGTTCGATATTTTCAGACATCGGAACTACCATCGGAGGGGTGACGCAGCCTTGCAAGATAGAACGCAACGGCGTAGATTTATTCTAACGCTTTATAGTAAGGAATTTATCCACCCCTCGATGACACCAACGACTCAAGTCCGCGCCCCGATATTATGCTTACTGGTAGGATTACTCCTCGGACTGATTCTGGCTCGCCACTACACTGCCCCACTACCCCTGCTGCTGTGTATCGCATCTATCGGCAGCGTCGCAGCGCTTCGACTCGCCGGCAACGAAAGGCTACAGTGGCAATGGATGCTGTGCTTCTTGATCAGCACGACGCACTGCTGCTGGGCTTATGGGCAAGTGCGGCTCCCAGCGACGCCACAGGCCTTCAACCTATCAATGCCCGCGCGGGAGGCGCAATTAGCGATCGAAATACAACGCGTCATGCAACCCGGTGATCGTTACGGCAAACCCAGCGGACTCGCCCGCGTCCTCGACGCACCCACTACCAGCCGCATACATCCCGGCGAACAGATTTACTTTCAACTGACACTTCCGGCGCTAGCAGCAGAGCAGACCACGGTGCTTAGCATTAAACGTGGACTACAACTGCGCACCACTGGCGTGCTCACTCCGATCCCGCCGCCGGCAACTAGCAGTGACGAAGACAATTTCGAAGCCTACTTACAAAGCATCGGCGTGCACTATCGCTTCGAGCGTAATGGCCCCCTGCAAAGTCTGCGTCCGCCAGTCGCCTTTGATCGATTTTGCGCTGAGATGAACCAACGATTTCAAGGAACACTACGGCTGGGAGCACCAGAAAAATCTGCACTTGCCAATGTGTACGTCGCGATGCTGCTGGGACGTAAGGTCGAACTAAGCAAAGCACAAATCGAACGCTATCGGATGACTGGCACCATGCACTTTTTCGCGATCAGCGGCTTACATATTGGCGTAATCGCGACTGTGATTGCTCAATTTCTGCTGCTCGTTCGTGTGCCGCGAGCTGTTGCGCCATGGATCGGACTGCCGTTGTTGTATTTGTATGTCGAAATAACCGGTGGCTCGCCCTCTGCCATACGCGCGTTTCTGATGGCGGCTTTTTTTTGGTCGAGCGTTGCCTGCCAGCGCCAACGATCACCGTTCTCTGCGCTCCTGTGCTCCGCCCTCTTAGTGCTGATCATCGATCCCAATCAGCTCTGGAACTTGGGCTTTCAGCTCTCCTACACGGTAGTCCTCAGCATCCTACTATTTGGCATACCGCTACACCAAGTTTTAACACACCGCTGCCAACCCTACCAGTGGTTGCCGGAACAAGACTGGAACACTTGGCAGCGCACCTATGCCTGGTCGCTCGACAAAGTTTTACTACTGTTTGCCATCAGCTTCTCCGCGTGGCTAGCAAGCACTCCGCTCAGCGCTGGACTGTTCGAGTTCGTCGCGCCTGGTGCAATTTTACTCAACATGCTATTGGTCTATTTAGTTGCCATCATCATCAGCGGCGGCGTCATCTCGCTGGCCTGTGCAAGCGCCCTACTCTCTGGCCTCGCCGGATTCGTCAACCACTCGGCGTGGACTGTGATTTATCTAATCGATCACATAATAGTCTTCTGTGCACCACTCCCTGGTGCCTTTCTGCCCTGTGAGGGTTTCTCAACCGCCTTCAGCTACAGTGCGCTGTGTCTCTATTTTGCGACATTATTGTGGCTACATCGCAGCGCGGACCGATTAAAGGGCCACGCCATGTGGCTGCCACCACTTGCCATAATAAGTATCGTCACGATCGGGCTGGCGGTGATTGATTGAACAACGACCACTCGTATCGCTACCACAAGTTCAGACAAAAAAAAGCCCAATGCAAAACGCAGCGGGCTTTTTGAAAATGCGATCTGGAGTCAACCCGCGTCTTAGCGACGGCGAGTAAACTTGCTTTGGAACTTCTCGACGCGACCAGCGGTATCAACGAAACGCTTCTCACCAGTAAAGGCAGGGTGCGAATCAGCAGTAATATCGCAAATTACCACTTGGTAATCAACGCCATCGATTGTTTCAGTCTTGCTACCACGCATTGTGGAGCGAGTCAGATATTTAGTGCCAGTCGAAACGTCGACGAAGGCAATAGGATTGAGCTTTGGATGAATATCAGCTTTCACAGTAGTGTCCTTTCGGAGGTTTCGAGCTATCCCTGACGCGCTTTAAAGCGAGGGTTAGACTTGCAGATTACGTAAACGCGTCCCTTGCGGCGAACCACCTGGCAGTCCGGATGACGGTTTTTGAGAGATTTAAGAGAAGATACAACTTTCATAACAAGAAAAGAGAGAATTGCTGAAAAAAAGGTCGAGCCCCTCCCCTGTCAATGGCAAAGACTGAAATAAACCGCCTAATTTCAGTTCATTGAAAGGTCATCCGGTTCCTCTGCGAGCAACTGCATCTTAGGACCCTGCTGAGCGAGCATCGCGCGCCAAATAGCTAAGCCTTCAAGATCCTCCAGATTAGTACTTAAAGGGGCGACCACCCAAGAATCTGCTTCTATCTCGCCTTCCAGCTGACCATCGCCCCAGCCCGAATGACCGATAAAGCCGCGCAGCTCAAATTCCGAGTCATCTTTCAAGATCTGGCGGGCCTTATCCTCATCAATCCCGAAATAGAGCTTGAAAGTGCCCTCTTCGCTGGACCATTTCCAAGCCACTAAAATCATTTGATCACTGCCTACCGGACCGCCTTCATAGAGTGGCACTGCGGCAAAATCGGAGTCCGCCAATTCAGAGTCGTACTGCCCTAAAGTCTGATTCAGTGGGCGATTTACGATCACACCCAATGAGCCCTCTTCCGCCGAATGGGCAGCCATCAGCACCACGGTACGTCTGAAATGCGTATCCAACAACGTTGGATGCGCCACCAACAAAGAGCCCGCGAGATGTAACTCGCTATCATCTTGACCACGATCTGGTATCAAACGCATCGTAAAATCCAATTATAACTGACTCAGGCTGACTCCACTCTGCGTGAGTATACCCTTCACCAACTCATCATTACGATAATCACGATGATACTTGATACAAACAATCCCTGCCGCCGCCAAGATCTTTGCGCAATTGATGCACGGAAAGTGCGTTACATATACCGTTGTACCTTCGAGCGAAACACCGCGCCGCGCCGCATCGCAGATCGCATTTTGCTCCGCATGCACCGTCGCCTGCTCATGCCCATCACGCACGCGCGAGGCATGTGGCGCACCTGGTAAGAAGCCATTATACCCCGCCGCGATGATCCGGTTTTTCTGTGAACCGCCGGAGACGATCACACAACCCACATGCAGGCGATCGCAACTGGAACGCGAGGCCATTAGCAGTGCTGTTGCCATGAAATAGGTATCCCAGGACGGACGCGTCCCCCACGATTCGATCAAGCCCTCGAGCTGGTTCAACATGGTCGTCTCGCTCAATGCAGCAGCGACAGGTGGCTGAGATTCATTACTCGTCATAGGTTCATTTATTGCTGGGATCGTCGAGTTCGCAATCGTGAAGTTAGCCCGCACTCCTACCTACCAAGGAAATACTTTAACAGAAAGATAACCATGCGGTAACTGACCACGCACCTCCGGGCGGCGCAACCACTCATCCACAGCACGATCAAAGTCCGCATTACCTGAAGATTGGCTCAGCACCGGCGCAGATAATGTCAGACCCTTGCCAGAGACACGCACATAATATAACACCGGTCGCTCCACAGAGGACGCAGTGGTGTAGCTCAAGTCCACAGGGATTGACAAGCCTCGCGCAGCCTGTTGTCCCACAATCGACACTTCCGCGATCGGCATCGCATCTGGGAATGCCGCGACAGGCTGTTGCGATTCGGCAAAACCGGCAAAAAAGCGCCAAAAGCGCGACGCCAATAAATCGAGCGGCTGATCCACCGCCACATTCTGAGGCACCAAAAAACTCGACGGCTGCAGTTCACTGAGCAACTGAATTTCCGGTTCAAACTCGGGAAACTGTCCCCGCATTCCATCTCTCGGATCAAGCTCCAGGACTTGTGAGGCATTCCAGCGAGTCGGAATAAACAAAGGCGCGGAGTCGAACAAAGCAGCCAACTCTTCTAGTTCGCGATCATTTGCAAACGAACCTGCCGAGACGTACTGCACATAGGGACGAATGGCTGCTCGGTCCGGCAATGGACTGGAAACCACTCGAAAAAACAAAAAACCCGCCAGATGCAACGCCACACCAAGCAACAAGCTCACTCGCAACAGCGGCGAAATCATTTCTGGAGAGCGCCGCGTCGCGAGCTCAGACAGCTGGGGGGCGGTCGACATCACAATACGGGCAAGAATGCGTTACTGCCTTGTTGCAGTGCATCCTCAGGTATCAGCTCCATTACTTCTGGCACTTGATCCCCCGCAATCTGCACCTCAGCAAATCCGGCACTTTGCGCCATGCGGCACAGATTTAAAAATATTTGCAGCTTCATCGAGGCCTCCGCCTTGACCAACAAAACTGCATTCTGGTCGGTGCGATCCTCTAGATGTCGACGAAACGCCTGCTCCACCGAACCTTCCTCATACACGCCTCCATCAAAAAACAACACTCCGCCATTACCGATGGTCAACACCGCCACCCCAGCAGCATCGTGTTGCATACGCAGGTCAGTCTCAGGTAAATTCACACGCACCCCGGGCAACATT
>CAZIMR010000087.1:0-5923 GCA_964540215.1 uncultured Puniceicoccaceae bacterium | reverse complement strand
TTCCAACGCGAATGTATCGAGCCCAGTCGCGGTGCGCTATGCATGGGCCAACAACCCAAAGGCAAATCTCTATGATCGCAACGGCCTGCCAGTCACGCCATTCCGCACGGATGATTGGCCGGGCATCACCGCCAATGCCGTCAAATAAGATTCAGACCATTCATATTATGCTCAACAAAATCGTCCTCACCCTCACACTCCTCTGCTGCTTCGGCCACTCAGCTCACGCCAACATCAATGAATGGGTTGGCCTCTATCGTGGCGTCGGCGTAGTCGAACAGACCGATGGTAAGCGCCACGAAATACAATGTGAGCTACAGATTAGTGAAACGAGCATCACTACGTCTCCCGAAATGCTCCTTCTGACATACTCAGATGAAGGGGTGGCTGCTATTAAAATCCAAAACCTCAGTTGTGCGCCAAAGCATTTAATAGTTCAACTAACTGACAAGGCACTTGGCATTCCGGCATTGTTTGCGCATCCGATTTCGATCAAACTACACAAGGAGCCAGGCGGATTTAATGAAATGCTAATTACTGGCGACCTCGTAGAATACGACGTAAGCTACGTGCAAGAGCCCAAGATCATCAGCACCCTGCACTTGAAGCTCGGCAAGCTGAAGTAACTCGATCTCGATACGATGCAAAACGATTGTACGTTCTCAAACTGTCGTAGCTATCGCTACACGCTGCTGCATCGCTGGGATGAGCTGTTCGAGCGCCGCCGTGCGCTCTTCATCTGCCTCAACCCATCGACTGCCGATGAGAACAAACTCGACCCGACACTTACGCGGATCAAATCATTCTGCGGACGGCTCGGAGCCAACGAGTTCTTGATGCTCAACATCTTCGCCTACCGCGCGACTGACCCCAAAAATATGATGGCGATCGAAGATCCTATCGGCCCTGAGAATGACGCGCAGATCACGGCTGCGATCACCGAAGCCTACGAGCTGAACAATGGGCACTTGGACATCGTCGGCGGCTGGGGGAATCACGGGCTGCACATGGATCGTCAAAACGCCATCTTAGCATTGCTAGAGCCTTTCCGCGAACGCCCGAACTTAAATATTTCCTGTCTCGGCAAGAACGCCAATGAAAGCCCCAAGCACCCGCTCTACATCGCTGCGCATCGGGCGTTTGAAGTATTGTAGGAGGATAGCTTTACAGTAGAGGGCACGCTCTGTCGTTGCCGCCAAATAGAGTGAACGCAGGGCCGCGCACGGCAATAACGGAGCATTGCTGAAACGGCCAAGTCACACGCAACAGGCCCCGATTTCTGTAGTGAGCTGGTTTACCCCGCGATCGTTTGCGATGCACTAGTCGACCTAGGAGCCTGTGATCCTGGGATAAACCCAATCACTACCTAAGAGCAGCACTTCAGGCACAAAAAAGCGGATGTCCCACATTGGAATCACCCGCTAGATCAATGTAAAGGCGTCGCCTTCGCTACTTGCCCTTGCCCAGTAAACCCTTGGTGTGCAACAGCTCGGCGATCTGAATCGCATTGAGCGCTGCGCCCTTCCAGAGCTGATCGCCGGTGACCCAAAATGCCAAACCGTTTTCGAACACTTGGTCCTTACGGATGCGACCGACGCCACAAGGAACGACCTCGGAGTAATCGATCGGCATTGGATATTCCAGATTTACTGGATTATCTACCAGTTCGACACCCTCGAACGCTTCGATCGCAGCCTTGGCAGCTGCCACGCTGACAGGCTTTTCAAACTCGGCACTGATCGAAATTGAGTGCGCACGGAAGACTGGCACACGCACACAGGTGCAAGTGACGCGTAACTCCTCAAGACCGAGGATCTTTTTGCCCTCGTTGAGCATCTTCATCTCTTCCTTGGTGTAACCATCGTCGAGAAAAGCATCCACGTGCGGCAGTAAATTAAACGCAATCTGGTGTGGATACACATCCTTAACCAACGGCTCATCCTTGGCCCATGCCCGAGCTTGCTGGTCGAGTTCAATCAAACCGCCGGCACCGCTGCCAGAAACGGCTTGGTAAGTGGAGGCAATAAAAGACTTCAGGCCAAACGCCTTGTGCAACGGATACAGCCCCATAAGGGAGATCGCGGTTGAACAATTCGGATTCGCAAGAATACCTTGATGGTGATCCACTACATCCGGATTAATTTCGGGAATAACGAGCGGCACGTTCGGATCTTGGCGGAAGGCCGAGCTATTATCTACGACGATGCAACCGCGCTGCACCGCTTCGTTCGCAAATTGCAGAGTCTGATCGCCGCCAGCGCTAAAAATCGCTATATCGAGGCCATCAAAGCTCTCAGCAGTGGCTTCTTCGATGGTCCAAGTCTGATCGCCATAGGACTGAGTCTTCCCTGCCGAACGTGCAGATGCGAGCAAATGAAGTTCCGCAATCGGAAATTCACGCTCGTGGAGAAGACGAATGATTTCTTGACCGACTGCGCCAGTCGCTCCGAGGATGCCTACATTGTATGCCATTTGATTTTATAAATGAAAACGAGCGTGTAAAACAAAGCTGTGAGGCCTTGTCAATCACGCCGACACATCGACAAGTAATCGTTTCGATTCAGCGACAGGAACTTGCGCTTATTTTCGATGGCGTGCTGCAGCGCGTTTTTTCAATCTCGACCTCGAAGAATACGCCTTCCTGCCAAGCGGATTCCTACGGCACTCCACTCGGGTTGCACTCAATCGCGGACAAGATCGGCTCCGGTGAACCACTCGGCATGGTACTCAAGGGCCGCGTGCCGACAGGGCAGATTTTTTCAGAATTCCACGAGAACGAACAACTGCGCAACCTGATCACCACCCGTATCATCCGCCTGCGCGGTTTAGAGCCCCACAACAGCGGCACAGGCTGTGATAGCTACGCGCGCTATATTTACATTCACGGCACCAACCATGAGGATCGTATCGGTGAACCCTTTAGCGGCGGTTGCGTCGAGATGCTCAATACAGAAGTGGTTGAACTATTTGAGGCCGTGGCGGAGGGTGACCTTATTTGGATTTGCACTTAGCCCATAAGCATTACAAATTCAACATTGCTTGAAACTTTTTCCAAATACGACCAATTAAATAATTGGTCGGCCCTGCGTCGTTCAATCCATCACGTCTTCCATATTATGAAACGCTCGTCACTGTTCCTGACACTAGGAGTCTGGTTTGCCAGTCTCGCCCTCGCCTTTTTTATCGGTCGCGCGCTAACGTCGACGGGCGCAAGCACCCAACAGACCGCATCTGAGGCATTGGCTGGGCCTCAAATACTAGAGGCCATACGTATCGCCCCAGCGCAAGCGGATACCCTGGAGACCTCGGTGACCGCCGGTGAAGCGGTCGCGACGCTTGACCAGCTGAGCAATCAGAGCAGCGAAATGACACGGCAGTTACTCAATGCGGCCTTTGCAGTACCGATCTCAGATCCCGGCAGATCAGAGGCGATCAACCAGCTACTGGAACAACTAGCCGCCTCAGATCCATTGGCAGCACTTGAGTTTACTGAGAGCATCGCTTCGCTGCGCGACGCCGAGCGCGCACGCAACAACATCTTAGAAGTATGGGCGAGCAATGAGCCGATGGCCGCATTGGCTTGGGCTGACACTGCCTTAGCGGATGCACCGTACAACCTTCGTAACTCACAGATGGAAGCCATCATCCGTGGCTTTGCTGAGACCAACCCAAAAGGCGCATTCAACTATGCGAATGCCATGAGCGAAAATAATAGCTCCAATTTACGCTTAAAAAACCGCCTTCTAAGCGAAGTGATCGAAACACAGATTCGTGGCGGCGGGCTTGATGGAGCCTACGCAACGATCGCGCAGATGGTCGATGGTCGCAGTAAAGATAACTTACAACGCGAATTAGTCGACGAGTGGGCCGCCTTTGACCCTGTGAGCGCAGCGGCCTATGTACAAGGGCTCGGCAGCGATGCCACCACTGGTATGAAGACCGCCTTAATCGGTGAATGGGCCGAGAGCGATCCTTCCGCTGCTGCCGCATGGTTGAACAACCTATCCGCAGAGGATCCTGCTTACCAGCATGCGACCGCTCAGATCACACGCGAATGGACCCGCTACGACCTGACCGCCTCTTCTGAGTGGCTCAACTCCCTGCCGCCTTCGCCAGAATTGGACCGCGCCGTCGCCACCTACACGTATCGTGCTGCCCAAGAAGACCCACCCACCGCAATGAGTTGGGCGGAGTCGATTAGCAACGCAAACATACGCAATAGAATGATGCAACAAGTCGCCGCCAATTGGAAAAACGACGATCCGAAAAGCTTTACCAGCTATCTAGACAATAGCGAGTTGAACGAGAAAGAGCGCGAGCAATTAGAAACAGCCAAATCATGGCACTCTTCCGGCCGTGGCTGGGGAGGTCGACGGTAGACTCAATCCACGATCGGCTGGCGACAATGCGGGCACAGCCCCACCTCACTCATCATTGTAAATACAACCAACCGGAACTCGTCCCAAGTCTAATACTTACCGTTGTCACTATGCCACTCAGTGCTAGCAGTTAAGAAACTGCATATTATATGCCGAATCCACCCGATAGTTCCCTTCCCACCACTCCTCTCGAATGGTTTTGCCTGCGCACCCAAACCAAGCGTGAGCACATTGCCTCCGCAATCCTCGCAAAAATCGAGTCCGTGGAGGTCTTTTGTCCACGTATTAGCCAGATCAAGAAAACCCGCACCGGCAAAAAACGCTTTGTGGAGGCGATGTTTCCCGGCTATATCTTCGCCAAGTTTTCACTGCGCGATAATTATCGCCGCGTCATTCATACTCCAGGCGTTAGTCAGCTCGTGCAACAAGGCGAGCGCCGCGCACTACCCGGCCCGCTGATCGAAGATCTTCGCGCCAGTGTGCCCGAAGGCATTATTGAAGCATCTGATCCCAGCATCGAACCAGGTGCACAGGTTAAGTTCTCATCTGGGTCTCTTCAAGGCCTCAACGGCAAAGTGCTCGCACAACTGACCGCGACCAACCGCATCCAAGTACTACTCGAGTTCCTCGGCAACGAGATCACAGTAGCTGTCAGTGCCGACGATATACGAATCGCTGCTGACGGAGAATAGGGCCAGATCCAGAATTTTTCACTCAAAATATGGACCGCGCGACTTAATAAGCTTCGCGCGCAAGACCCTGACGACGTCATCCTAACATTCCAGCGTGAAACAAGAAGTGCACGGCCAATGGCTGCGCGACCATCTCGACTAATCGCCAACGATGCTATGCAGATAGCGAATCCAGCATCGTATTGACAGGCAAAAAGATCGGGTCCAAGTATCGTCATTACCCCACTCTACTGTTCAATAACCTGTAAGATTAAGGGGGTGACTAATGCGCGTGATCGTGACAATGCGACTGTTCCAATACCTGAACCTTCGACTCCAAACTCGGTCTAATTGATTGGTCCTGAACTGCAGCTTTTGGCTGAAAACGTTGCCAAGCCGTTATCTCCAAATCCGTTTCCAATTCGCGAATGCGGTCGAGGATGATTGGCTTCTGTGCATAAGGATCATCTGGCAAATCACGGTGTAGCTTCTGAAGGAAGTCATACGCCTCGGCATCCTTGCCCTCGCCACGTAGCAGTTCGCCATAAATACGAGCCGCGAAATACGGGGCATCGGGCTGCTGTGAGGCAAGTAGAAACCACTTCGCGGCATTCGCTTTATCCTTTAAACGGTTCATATAAATTTGCCCGACCTCCAAATAAAGCTTTGCTTTATTTGGATGAAATTCACGGGCGCGCGCTAACATCGCAAAAGCTTGCTCAGCTTGTTCACGATCCAGCGCCCGCTGACGACTCTCAGGCACATCCGTATAGCCACCCTCTTCTTGGATACGCCAATTCGGCACATCGTAGGCGATCATCCGCGCACTATTGATCCAGAAAAACTCTGGCCGCGGGTCGAGCGTCGTCACGA
>CAZIMR010000086.1:0-5981 GCA_964540215.1 uncultured Puniceicoccaceae bacterium | reverse complement strand
TGCGCTGTTTGAGCAAATTCGGACAGACAGTACGGCGGCTGAGGGCTGGGTGTTTGTGTTTTTCACCAATGGGGCGTTCGACGGTGTGCCGCAGCGAACCGCGGAGTTACTTGGCTCTAAGTAGTCAGAGTGAGCGGTCGGTTTAATCCAAAAAAAATGCACCCGACCTGTTGGTCGGATGCATTCTCGAAAAGAGTGGGCTTTGATCGTTTAAGAGATCTTCGCTTTCAGGTCCTCCTTGGAGGTCAGCCCGACGATGGTGTCAGACACTGCACCGTCCTTAAAAACTAGGATGGTTGGGATGGCGCGGATTTCGAATTTACCGGCGATCTCGCTGTTGTTGTCGACGTTGACCTTACAGATTTTGACTGCATCGCCGAGTTCGGCTGCGAGTTCTTCGAGGATTGGCGCAATCGCTTTACAAGGGCCGCACCATGGCGCCCAGAAGTCGACGACGACGGGGACGGATGCACTTATTGCAGCTTCAAAGTTGCTGCTATCGAGTTCGGTAATGTTTTCTGACATAATATTTTAATTTTTAAGTTAGTTTAAGAAAGGAGATAGGTCTTGAAGCAACAGGACAGTAAATGCGATGGCAATTGCGGCTGCGATGGCATCGATGATGAGCATGGGCACGTTGATCGATGATTCCTCTGTGGTAGCGGGCGATGTGATCGAAACAGTGCGCGCGCGGGGAGTCTTCGGTTCGGTTGTGGGGTTGGAGGGCTGAGCAGCAGCGGGTGCGGGCGTCGGAACCTCAGTGGGGCGCGGTGTTGCGGGTGTTGCGAGCTTGAGTGCTGGTTGCACTGGAGTTTGGGGCGAGGCGTCGGTCGAAACGGCTTTGGCGCTGGCGACCTCTGCTTCCGCTGGTAATGCGGTGGCGTCGTCAGTTGCGTCGGATGGGACTTCGTCGCTAGTGTGGAGAGAAGTGTCTTTGGGTTGTTCGCTCATAAAGTAATCGCTGAAATTAGGTGTGTTCGGGGTGAGCTGTCAAGCGGCTCATTTCCGCGGGGTGTTTTTGTGTCCGTCCTTGTGGTCTAAGCCTACTTCGATCAGCTGACCGGACTCTTTTATTTTACGCTGCACTTTAAGTGAAGCTGCGATTGAAAGTAAAACCAGTATTGGTGCCGCGTTCACAACGAATGTCAGAAAAGGCGCGATCTTGTTTAATCAGTATTTCTCCAAGCCGTGTGAGCTCAAGCACTGCGAGAAAGGTGGCGACGATGGTCGTGATCGTGGTGGTCGCTTCGAAAAGCTCTGAAAATAGAAAATTGGGCTTCTGCTTGAAGCGCAGCAGGATGAATTCCATGCGATCGGCGACGGTGACTTGTTCGGCATTGATCTCGCCTGTGGTGATACGCTCTGCGAGTCGCCTAAGCACTTGGTTGAAGGTATTCCAAAGGTCGACGCGTTCGACGGGTTTGAGCGGTCGTTCGACTGCCTGTAGCGCCTCTTTAGGGCCAATTCGAGCAATCAGATCGTTACTGTTGAGGATGAGCTCTTCAATCTCGGAGGATGCTTCCTTGAATTTTTTATATTCAAGCAGCTGTTGCACCAGTTCCCAACGTGGGTCGATTTCGTCGTCTTCGACGTCTTGATTGGAGCCTTGGTCTTTTTGTGGCAGGAGCATGCGGCTCTTAATGTACATGAGCGTCGCGGCCATGACGAAAAATTCACCAGCGACTTCGAGGTCGAGATTTTCCATTGAATCGAGAATCTCAATGTATTGCGAGGTGACGTGCTCGATCGGTATATCGTAAATATCGACTTCGTTGCGTCGAATCAAGTAGAGCAATAAGTCCAGTGGTCCCTCGAATGCCGGCAGACGTATAGCGAAGTCATTTGAGGGGACGAGTGCTTCTTGCATATTAATCGATGGTTACTGATTTGCGAGTCGTAGGCGCACTGTAAATTCTAAATCGCTTTCGCGGCTAGAATTTTGCCGAAAGGTCAAGCCGTAGAGAATTTCCCAAGCATTGTTGAGCCGCGTGTTGATGCCAATCTCGGTCCTAGTAAATTTGCCAGTTTCAGCGTCATAGCGAGCGTCTGCTAGGAGCGAGTAGCGCTCATTGATACGATAGATGAAGTCGACGCGGTATTGATCGATCCGATCATGCAGAAAAACAGTTGAAAGGCCGATTTCCCAAATTTCGCCACTTCTTATTGAGGTGCGGGTACGGAGCTCTTCGAGTGACATGCTCTCGGTTTGAAAGCGGCTAGCGAGGTCGAACTTGAGCCAAGGGGCGGGATGCAATACTAGCTCGACCCATGTAGCATTAAAAGTGTCTTGCTTGCCGCCATCGTAACGCGTGTGCTTTTCAAACAGAATGTCTTGGTAAAAATTCAATGCGGCAAGTGTGCGTGAGCCATAGCCTTTTGCGCGGGTTTGGAAAAGGTTTTCTACGCCGAGACGTGTGAGGTGTGTTTTACTGATGGAGTCGACGTTGCGTAAGTCGCTGAGGTCGAGCATCGGACGGTTCAGAGCGAATGCGGTACGATCGATCGGGACGATCTCGTCTTTAGCATCTGGATCCGAGTAGTAGCGATAGCGTACCACGGGGCGTACTATGTGGCGCAGACCGTTGATTGCCCATATTTTGTTTTGAGTGGCGTAGGTGGCGTAGGCACGCGCTTCGAGGTCGAAACCAACTTCGTAGATCTCTCGTGTGAATTGATCGTCTTTAAGTTCACTCAGCGTCGGGGCGCCGTAAGGGTCGTTGTACCTGCCTAGGACGGACGGATCGATCTCTTGATTCGCGTAGTGTGTGACACGGGTCCCTGCCAGTGGAGTCAAGGTGAGCCATTCAGTGAGGCGGATCGGGCGCTCGATGCGGTAGGTTAAGTCGTAGCGATCTGATTGACTGTGTTGGCCAATATCCGGTATGACTTGGCCGAAATCTTCTTCTAAATGCGCATAACTGGCAGAGAAACGTTGGTAGGCTCCGGTGCTAAAGACAGGCACGGGGAGCAGATCGAAACGCAATTCTGGGAGACGCTCTTGAACCAGTTGGAAATCATTCGGGCGGAAGCGTCCAAAGGCAGACACGAAGTAGTTGTCCCCAGCGTACACAGCTTCGACAAAAGAGTCTGGTTGTTGGTTGTCGCTGAAGTAGTCGTCGCGAAAATCGCGTGTCACCTCAGAATCAGACCAATAACTAGCGGAAGCAGTTATATTGATGCGTTCGCCAATGTGGTGTTGGTGACGCCATTCTACAAAGCCACGCGCGGAATCGATCGGTTGATCGTAAAGGCCAGGCTCGGGATCGCCTTGATCGTTAAGATATCCAGTACTCAGTGCGCCAGTGATCGTCTGGCTTTCGGAGTTGTAGGAATATTGAGCTGTCGGGCCAACCAGCACCCCGCGTTTGCTGTAGAGGTCGAGATTGGCTCCGGCACGTAGCCATGAATTGACTGGGAACAGAGTCGTTGTTTGCAGGTAACTGCCGAGTTCGCTATCAGAGCCCGCATCAACCTCGAGGAGCAAGGGGGTTTGATCGATGTAGTGGGTGTAGCTTGGGAGTTTGGCGACTGGCAGGTTACCGATTCTGAAGGTCGTGGCGCTCATCGTTAATTTGCCGCCTTGTTCGCTGGTGAAATCAATCTGGTCAGAAGAGATATTGGGCGTGAAGCGCCCTGGATTACCATAATAAATCGTGGCTCCATCAAGGGTGGTACTTTCTATGGTGCCACCTGCGCTGACAGCAGTAATGTAGATCGGCCATTGACCAGTTCGCAAAATATCGACTGCGAATACACTTTCTTCGGTATCATAGCTCAATTGATCGGCGACAAGGCGATAGCCATCTCTTGAGATCGCGACGTTACCGAGGGCATCTGCAAGAGAATATTCCTGATAGTAGGTAATTCGATCCGCATTGAGACGCGTATTTTGGAAGTCGAGTCGAGCGTCGCCGCGGGCAACTAAGCGCTGAGCGGCTTCGTCGAACTCTAAGGGTTCAATCGAGCTTAGTTCAGGCAGAGCCGCGGAAAGCGGCAGCGAGAACTTCGAAATGAGTAAAAGAGAAAAATATAACCGAGCTATTCGAGGCACGGGATGGGACTATGTGCGTGGTATTTTAGAGCGACAAGACTTTTATCGCATGAGTGTAAATCAGGTGATTTTTTCTCTGTTTGAATCGTATGCAACGGCTTCGGTTCTTGCAAATGGCAACGGAAGTGATTTTTTCTGGTGCTCGTGATTGTTTCCAAAACCCTCCTCGACTCGGTGACTCAAGTGACCTCGAGTCAGCCGCACGCAATATTGGGAATGCATCCCCATATAGTTGCATCAAAGCCTAGCGTTGTGGTGCGCGCTTTTTTAGATGATGCGGTGACCTGCGAGGTTGTGGACGTGTCGGATCCCGAGGGGCCGCGCTACCCGTTGAAACGTTTGACGGATGACGGTTTTTTTGAAGGTGTGATTCCTAAGCACAAAGATGTATTTGCGTACCGCTTAAGGGCCGAGCAATATAATGGTGAAATTCGTCAATTTCATGATCCATATAGTTTTCTGCCTAGCTTGTCGGATAATGATGTCTACCTCTTTAACGAAGGTAATGAGCATCAGGCTCACAACAAAATGGGCGCTCAGTTGCGTGAGTTAAAGGGTGTCGCAGGTGTGTCGTTCGCCGTTTGGGCACCGAGTGCAACGCGTGTTTCACTGGTCGGTGACTTTAATCACTGGGACGGTCGCTACCATCCGATGCGTAGTCTCGGTGAATCTGGCATCTGGGAGTTATTCGTGCCCGGGCTTCAAGCTGGAGCCAAGTATAAGTTTGAGATCGGCACGCAGCAGGGAGATTTCCCATTGTTAAAGACTGACCCTTATGGCGCTCGCTTTGAGTCGCCTCCCGGCAATGCATCGATCGTTTGTAAAGTTGATGGTTATCAATGGAATGATGCCGACTGGATCACACAGCGTGAATCGAAGGATTGGGCGAATGCGCCAGTCTCAATTTATGAGATGCATTTGGGCTCATGGAAGCGGGTCGTCGAAGATGCCAATCGCCCGTTGTCCTATCGTGAATTAGCGAGTGAACTGGTCGACTATTTGAAGGACATGCATTACACGCATGTTGAGTTTATGCCACTATCGGAGCACCCCTTTGATGGTTCCTGGGGCTATCAAGTGACTGGGTTCTTTGCGCCGACGTATCGATTCGGCACGCCAGAAGACTTCATGTACCTAGTCGATATATTGCATCAGAATGGATTGGGTGTGATTATGGATTGGGTGCCAGCGCACTTTCCGACCGACAGTTTCGCGCTTGGTCAATTCGATGGCACTGCCCTCTACGAACATGCCGATCCGCGGCAAGGCTTCCATCAGGACTGGGGCACTTATATTTTTAATTTTGGTCGCAATGAAGTCTGCACTTTCCTGATTGCCAGCGCATTGGCTTGGTGTGAGCGCTATCACATCGATGGTTTACGCGTCGATGCCGTGGCGTCGATGTTGTACCTTGATTACTCTCGCGAAGAAGGGCAGTGGATCCCGAATCAATATGGCGGTCGCGAAAACCTCGAAGCCATCGACTTTCTGCGCCGCACCAATGATTTGGTGCATCAATATTATCCGGGCACATTGATGATTGCTGAGGAGTCGACCGCATTCCCAGGAGTGTCTAAGCCGACATCTGAAGGTGGCCTCGGCTTCGACATGAAGTGGAACATGGGCTGGATGCACGATACTTTGGAGTACTTCCAGAAAGATCCGATTTATCGAAAATTTGAACATCACCAGCTTTCGTTTGGTATGCTTTACCAGTATACCGAAAACTTTACGCAGGTTTTTTCACATGATGAGGTCGTGCATGGTAAAGGTTCGATGATGCTGAAAATGCCCGGAGAGCAGATGTCGAATAAGGCTAGCCAGCTCCGCATGCTGTATGCGTTTATGTGGATGTGGCCAGGCAAGAAGACGCTCTTTATGGGTTGTGACTTTGGCCAATCCGCAGAGTGGGCGCACGATGGTAGTTTAG
>CAZIMR010000085.1:0-6018 GCA_964540215.1 uncultured Puniceicoccaceae bacterium | reverse complement strand
AACCATTTTTTCAAAAATACATTATGTATATAGGGATCGCACAAATTAACACGACCGTCGGCGACTTAGCCGGCAATCGCAGTCTCATTCTGAATGCCTATTATGCGCTAGTCGCTGAAGGTGCCGAATTGATCCTCTTCCCCGAACTTGCGATCTGCGGCTATCCACCGCGCGATCTTCTGTTCAAAAGCTGCTTTGTCAGCGACATTGAAGCGACGCTTAAGTCCATCGCCGCAGAGATCGGCGCTGTGCCCGCAATTATCGGCACCGTCGAAGCACGAAGCCCTGACCTCGCCGGTCGCCCCTTTTACAATGCCGCTGCATGGTGTGAAAATGGCGCCATCCAAGTCATCGCACGCAAATGCCTACTACCAAGCTACGATGTATTCGATGAGGATCGCTATTTTGAGCCTGCACTCGCACCAGTCATACATGAGTGGCAAGGTAAGCGTATTGGCATCACCATTTGCGAAGATATTTGGACAGGACCCGCAGTTACCAGCAACCGCCGCTACACTGTCGATCCTCTGACGACATTTGCTGAAAAAGGCATCGACTTGTTACTGAATTTATCCGCCAGCCCATGGCATGACGGCAAAAACGAAGCCCGCGAGCCACTTCTGCAATTTGCTGCTGATCGCTGTAATTGCCCCGCCGTTTATTGCAACGCAGTGGGTGGCAACGATGAGCTCATTTTTGACGGCGGCAGCCTCGTCGCACATCCGCAACGCGGCTTGATCGCCGGCATGGCAGGCTTTCGTGCAGAAAATCGCGTGATCGATATCGACGCAGCGACCGCAACCGTCGTCTCCGAACACTTCAACCTCAAAGGCAATGCCGCCACCCAAGATGCGCTCGTGCTCGGCCTACGTGACTATGCCCAAAAGAGTGGCTTCAAAAAAGCCTTGATCGGCCTCAGTGGGGGGATTGATTCCGCCGTCGTCGCAGCCATCGCCGCCGAAGCCTTTGGCCCCGAAAACGTCATCGGCATCGCCCTACCCTCCGCAATTTCCAGCCAACATAGCCGCGACGATGCTGAAGCACTGGCGAAAAACCTCGGCATTGAATATCACGAAGTCCCGATTGCCGAAACCGTCAACGCTGCCGAAACCGCACTCGGACCACTCTTTAAAGGCCACAAAGCCGACGTCACCGAGGAAAACATCCAAGCCCGTGCCCGTGGTGTGCTACTCATGGCAATGTCTAACAAGTTCGGCGCACTCCTTCTGACCACTGGCAACAAGAGCGAGATCTCGGTAGGCTATTGCACCCTGTATGGCGACATGTGCGGCGGACTCGCGGTGATTTCTGATCTACCAAAGATGAAAGTCTACGCACTTGCGCGTCATATTAACGTTACGCGTGAACTCATACCAGTGAACACCATCGACAAGCCACCGTCAGCTGAACTGCGCCCCGATCAGAAGGACGAAGATTCACTACCACCATATCCGACGCTCGACGGCATCCTGCGACTGTACGTCGAAGAAGGCCTCTCCTCCGCTGAGATTATCGAGCGCGGCTACGACTCAGAAGTCGTACGTGACATCATCCGCAAAGTTGATCTCAACGAATACAAGCGCAAGCAAGCCGCACCAGGCCTCAAAACCACACCACTCGCCTTCGGTGTCGGTCGTCGAATCCCAATTGTGCAAAAATACGTCAGTTAAGTCGCGTTGTGGGTTGAAAGTTGTTAGTTGAATGTTGAAAGTACAGCCAATGGACAAACTGCAACAACCCACGAACGACTCGCAACGTTCAACGCAATTATTCGAACGCGCCCAACAACTTATTCCTGGCGGCGTGAACTCACCAGTGCGGGCTTTCCGCTCTGTAGGCGGTGCGCCCTTTTTTACTGAACGTGCTGACGGCGCGCACCTCTACACCGCCGACGGTAAAGACCTGATCGACTTTGTCTGCACTTGGGGCCCTGCCATCCATGGACACAATGATCCCGACATCCGCGCGGCCATCAGTCTGGCACTGGAAAAAGGCACCAGCTTCGGCACGCCGAATCCATACGAAGTTGAAATGGCAGAACTCATCGTCGATATGGTGCCATCGGTCGAAAAAGTCCGGATGTGCAATAGCGGCACGGAAGCGACTATGTCTGCCATTCGACTCGCACGTGGTTATACTAAGCGAGACAAGATTATCAAGTTTGCGGGTTGCTACCACGGCCACGTCGACTCGCTGTTAGTCAAGGCAGGCTCCGGCGCGCTCACACTGGGCAACCCCGATAGTGCAGGCATCCCAGCTAGCTTGGCCGCCGAAACCATCGTCGTCGAATACAACGATGTCGATGGAGTCCGCGCTGCGTTTCAAAATCACCAAGACGAGATTGCTGCCCTCATCGTCGAGCCTTTCCCAGCGAACTGCGGCTTCATCCTTCCGGATCCAGGCTTTCTGGCGCTGCTACGTAACCTTTGCGACGAGAACGGCACAGTGCTGATCTTTGACGAAGTGATGACTGGCTTTCGACTCGCCCCTGGTGGCGTGCAAGAGCGCGTTGGCATCACGCCCGACCTCACCGCGCTGGGCAAGATCATCGGTGGCGGGTTACCGGTCGGTGCCTTCGGCGGCAAAGCCGAGATCATGAATCAACTTGCACCACTTGGCCCAGTCTATCAGGCAGGCACACTCAGCGGCAATCCGTTGGCGATGGCCGCCGGTATTGCCGCGCTGAAGAAGCTAAAGAGCGACAATCCGTATCCCGCATTTGAAACGATGGGTACTATGATTCGCGATGCGCTGATCAACGCTGCAATTGAAAAAGGCATGCCACTACACGTGCCACAAGTCGGCTCAATGTTTGCACTCTTTTTTAGCGATTCTCCTGTTCGCAACTACAACGATGCGATTAGCAGCGAGACGCAGCTCTTTAACAAACTGTTCCACTATGCGCTGGAAAATGGCGTTTATTTACCGCCGTCTGGCTACGAAACTTGTTTCATTAGCACCGCCCACAACGGCAAGGATATCGAGCGCGCCGCCGAGGTATTGGCCGCAGGAATTAAGGCAATGTAGTGTGGCCGTGACTCCGCTGCCGATCAGCCAACTATCGGGCTGGCTAGACGAGTCGCAGGCTTCATTTCGATTTGCGATAATCGCCGTCTAGCAAGTGCGACCAGCTGGGCGCACACAAAAAAGCGGAGCTCATTTCTGAGCCCCGCGAAAGTTTATAGTGTGACTAACAGTCTACCAGCCACCACGACCGCCGCCGTTGCCGCCACGATCATTGCCGCCGCGTCCGCCACGATCATTGCCGCCGCGACCACCGCCGCCGCCGCCGTAACCGCCGCCGCCGTCGCCGCCGCGACCACCGCCGCCGCCGCCGCCGTAACCGCCGCCGCCACCTCCACGATCTTCGCGAGGACGAGCCTCATTGATCGCAAGATTGCGACCCATGAAATCTGCACCGTTAAGCGCTTCGATTGCTGCATCCATCGCAGACTTCTCTGCCATAGTGACAAAAGCGAAGCCACGAGGGCGACCAGATTCACGATCTTTTACGATGAAAACATCGCTAACTGCACCATGAGCTTCGAAAAGCGCTTGGAGTTCTTCTTGAGTTACATCGTAGGACAAGTTGCCTACATACATTTTTGCATCCATTATGTGTTCCTTTTCTTTACTTTATTTGGGCTATCCCACTGCTTCTTTGCTCTTGAGTGTCCGCTTTCGGACTGGATCACCTAACTGAATACTTTCGTCTCACCCTGATGACTACCCACGCTCTGAATGTTAACATGTGTTCTAGTCGGTCGTTGTTATCGACTAATCCTAAGCAATGGCAAGCAACAAATCGTGTCGTCCTATAATAGCCGAACCCTCCCTGAATCGATCGAATAGCAGGATTGAGCATGGCACCCGCGGAGTTGGAAAGGCTACAATATAACCCTATAAAATCTCATCAAATAAGCGGCACTTTGGAAATATTAACACGTTTACGAAGTAAAACACTATGCTCCAGCCTTCGCAGTATCGTATGCTTCGACCGCACATTTCGCGCAGGTCTTACGGATACCGGCAAAGAAGTCATTCCCTTTGTCATCGACCAGAATGTAAGCTGGAAAATCTTCAACTTCGATCTTGCAGATTGCTTCCATTCCGAGCTCAGGGTACTCAAGCACTTCGACTTTTTTAATATTATACTCTGCCAGCAAAGCTGCCGGTCCACCAATCGAACCGAGATAGAAACCGCCGTGCTTCTCACAAGCATCTGTGACTTGCTGTGAGCGATTGCCCTTGGCGAGCATGATCATCGATCCGCCCTCCGCTTGAAAAGGTCCGACATACGAGTCCATACGCCCTGCTGTCGTCGGCCCAAACGAACCAGATGGCTTCCCTGCAGGTGTCTTTGCTGGACCTGCATAATAGACAGGGTGGTTCTTGATATAGTCTGGCAAGCCTTCGCCGCGATCAATGCGCTCCTGCAATTTAGCATGTGCGCTGTCACGAGCCACCACGATCGTGCCCGAAAGTGAGAGCGGCGTGGTTACAGGATGCTGACTAAGCTCAGCCAGTATGTCTGCCATGGGACGATTCAAATCGATCTTCACTGATTCTTTCGGCTTCGCGATTTCGGCAGAATCTGGAACGAAACGACCTGGATTGTCTTCCAGTTTCTCGAGCCACACGCCGTCCTTATCGACCCGTCCCTTAACATTACGATCTGCCGAGCAAGAGACGCCGATACCGACGGGGCACGAAGCCCCGTGACGCGGCAAGCGCACCACGCGCACATCGAGCGCAAAGTATTTACCGCCAAACTGCGCACCGTAACCCATGTTACGGGTGTAGCCGAGCAGCTTTGCTTCGAGCTTTAGATCCCGAAATGCCTGGCCATGCTCATTTCCTTCGGTCGGCAACTCGTCGTAGTATTTGGTCGAAGCCAGCTTAACGGTCTTCATCGTGGTTTCCGCAGAGGTGCCACCAATCACGATCGCAATATGATACGGCGGGCAGGCTGAGGTACCCAGTGTGCCCATCTTCTCGATACAGAACTTCTCCAAGTTTGCTGGATTTAGTAATGCTTTAGTCTCTTGAAAGAGGAACGTTTTATTGGCCGACCCACCACCCTTTGCGACAAACAAGAAGTCATACGAATCACCATCAGTCGCCAGCAAATCGATTTGCGCGGGTAAATTACAGCCCGTGTTTATTTCCTCATACATCGAGAGTGGCACGGTCTGCGAGTAACGCAGATTCTCCTTGGTATAGGTATTATAGACACCTTGCGACAGCGCAGACTCATCCTCGCCACCAGTCCAGACGCGTTGGCCCTTCTTACCAAGAATAATCGCGGTGCCAGTATCTTGGCAGAATGGCAATACACCATGTGCCGCGACTTCGGCATTACGCAACATCGTCAGCGCGATGGTGCGGTCATTTTCAGTCGCTTCAGGATCATCTAAGATCGCGGCCACTTCTTCAAGGTGCTTGGTGCGCAACTTAAAGGAGATCTCTCTCATCGCAGTTTCGGCCAGATAGGTCAGCGCTTGTGGCTCGATCTTCAAGATCGACTCACCGTCGAAATCGACAGTGGTTACAAACTCATCAGTCAACAGACGATACTCCGTCTGATCCTTGCCAAGTGGAAATTGCTTTTGATAATGATATGGAGGCGGTAATTTAGCCATGGATATTCTCTATATAATGAAAGGCCCTAGAATCTGTTTAAGTTATAGTCACTGGTAATGATTGAAATTAATTAAAACACGCCAGCTCGGCGATGCAATCCTCAGTCTAATACTTCTAGGGAATCGGCAAAGTCGTTTTACCCGTTGCGATAAAACACCACGACTCTAAACTGAGCTAAGCAATTCACTCAGTGCCAACTTATCCGTCTTCCGATCCGTTCGCACCTCGAGCACACGCACGCCACTGTCCGGCAACACAGAGACCGCGGCAACCAGCGAGTCCCAATCTTGAGCACGTTGATAAGCGATGCTGTATGCCTGGCACAGAGTCTCTAGCTGCACGGTTTGCGGGGTCGTGAAAAACTGTTCAAAAGTC
>CAZIMR010000084.1:0-6018 GCA_964540215.1 uncultured Puniceicoccaceae bacterium | reverse complement strand
AGTATAAATGATATATTACATTTACCTGTATCGAATATCCTCCACTTTAATCCTGTTCGTATTCCCCTGTTATGACTTTTAACTTACCTCTTTTTATCAAATCGATGTCGACGTCGACCGTCATCGCACTGTTGCAAATTAACTGCCTGGCCGCAACCGATTCAGTCGATGCAACTCTCAGTATTGACGTAGACACGATTGTTCAAACAGCCGACCCGCATCGACTCACCGGCACTAACCTCTCATTGTGGAGCCGCCTACCGATTCTCGAGAACACAGACTTTCAAGATGCAATTCGCGACTGGCAGCCTGGATCTATTCGTATGCCTGGCGGCTCGTGGTCCAACGAGTATTATTGGAACGGCAACGGCGTGCGTATCGGTAGCAATGACCACAGTATTAAAAACTTTGATACGTCTAAGCAGAACGTCGATGGCAGCTGGGAGGTCGACTATTCAGAATATAAAAAAGGATTCCGCCTACATGGAGAGCAACGCTACCTTTCCAATTATCACGGCGATCTAGATGTAAAGACTCAGCACGAGTGGATCAACAGTCTCGGTAGCGAGGCAATGGTCACTGTCAACGTCGGCTCAGGAACGCCCGCAGTCGCTGCCGAATGGGTCAAGTGGGCCAATCAAAAGCAAGGCTACGGGGTGCGCTACTGGGAAGTCGGCAACGAGCTCAATGGCGACTGGGAATTAGGTTATCGCCTACCCGATGGCTCCTCCATGAACGGCACACTCTACACGCAACGCTTTGTCGAATATGCAAAGGCAATGCACGCGGTCGATCCCGACATACATCTGGGCGGCCCCGCTTGCTCCGACCTGGCACTCAGCTTCGTCGAAGAACTGATTCGAGATGGTGGCGACGCCGTCGACTTTGTCAGCATCCATGCCTACCCCGTTGGAGTTAATACACGGCAGAGCGCCGATAAATTTGCCGCTATTTTAGATCTCCGCGAGGCGATCCAGCGCGTAAATGGCTGGATCAGTAAATACCAACCCGAACGTGCCAATGAAATTGAAATCGGCATTAGTGAGTGGAATATCAAGGTCAATGAAGACCGCGACACCGCTGAACTAATCAGCGCACTCTGGTCGGCCCTCTGGATCGGCACACTGTTTGAGGAGGGTGTGGATTTCGCCAATCAATGGGACCTGACCACCTACACCGAAGACGGCGGCCACAGTGCATTTTATATTGATGAGAGCACCATGTCCGTGCTTCCCAAGAGCCAATACTGGGCACTCTGGATGTGGAGCAATTTAATGGGCAGCGAGATGGTAAAAAGCAACCTCGCAGGACCAGCAACGGTGAAACACTTTGTCACTCGTTCAAATGCGGGTCTGCAAATTATGTTGATCAATACTTCGGCGACAGACGAAGCCACGGTCGCACTTCAAAGCAGCGCAGCCAGCGCAGCCGTCGGGCAGTTGCACAGCTATTCCAGTGCCGAATATTTCTGGGATATCCATGCCCGCAAACCACTCTGGAGCCGTCCCCCCACGGTTGGTCAAATCACGATCAATCATAGCACCACACTCACCTTGCCCAAGTTCAGCATTAACGTGCTCGAACTACCATGGGCAGGCCAACCCACAGCCAACCACACGCACTCAGCCGCGGCAGTCCAACCAACGCTCCGGCTCAGCCTCCCCGATCGCGTGCCTGCCGATCGTCCCATCGAAGGATGGATCATTGCCAGCGATCCCAAAGCCCAGCTACCCTACCTCCAATCAATCGACACGATCCAACTAAGCATCGATGGGCCAGCGACACTGAGCGAGGCATCTCTTGAATTGGATAACGCCGCCGCCACCTTCACGATCAATCCCAAAGGCGCAGGCAAGATCACAATTCACGCGCATTCAGGTAAACACACAACCAGCCACAGCATCGAACTCGTGGCACTCAAAGAACGCGCCTACACCAACTGGACATTCGACAACCCGATTCCCGAATGGCACGCAAAAAGCACGTTTGAGCTCGGCTCTGAATCTTCTATCAAACCAAATCAATATGTCGCAGCCGCACGATTAAAAGGCGAAACTCCAAAGCGTGAAGCCGACCTGCTGTTCCACTTCGAGCCATTGCCCCGTGACAAAATCTCCTTCGCAAATGCCAGCGGCGTGACAGGCCAATTCCGCGCCGCTCACAATCTAAAATGCGCCGACCGCAAAGCACGGATTAATATTATCCTACAGAGTGACGCCAATCACTGGATGCCAATCGGCTCAATCAAACTCTCAGACATCATTGGAGAATGGAAACCCTTCGCCGCTAAAGTGACCAAACCCGAAGAACTCGATGCGATGGCGAAGCTCTACGGGATCCGTTTCCAAATACAATCCGAAGCACCGATCACTGGCGATATTTACTTGGACGACCTCGGCTTCATTTTCCGCACCGGGCTGTAAGAAATATAATCATGCACCCCAGACTTAAAAATACCCTATTCGCAATTGCGACGCTCTGGACTACGGCACTCATTGCAGCGGATCGACCGAACGTGCTATTCATCGCTATCGACGACCTAAAGCCATTGATCGGCAGCTACGGCGACGCCGTTCCAACCCCCGCGATCGATCGCATCGCGGCACAAGGCACCACTTTTCTCAATGCCCATTCCCAGCTAGCCGTCTGCGGCCCTTCCCGAGCTAGCTTGATGACAGGTAAGCGCCCCGACTACACACAGGTCTGGGATTTAAAAACGAAGATTCGCGACATTAATCCAGACATCGTAACAATCCCACAACATTTCAAGACGCACGGCTACCACACCGCAGGCGTCGGCAAAATCTACGATCCCCGCAGCGTCGATAAAGGCGCAGACGCCGCATCCTGGAGCCAACCCTTTAAACAAACCTGGCATCTTGAATACAACGAAGCCACAGGCAAACCCGCAGGCCATTATCAAAACTCAAAAAGCAAAACCCTAGCTGCCGAGGCTGCAGCCAAAGGCAAAGAAGGCTGGGGCGGCGTCAACAAATACCTCTTTGCTAACGATGCCTGGCAGGTCGTTGAATCCGAAGATGTGCCCGACGACGCCTACGATGATGGTGCGATCGGTGCCTGCGCAGTTAAGGAACTTAAAAAACTCGCTCGACGCGACGAACCATTCTTTTTCGCCGTCGGTTTCAAAAAACCGCACCTACCCTTCGTCGCACCAAAAAAATACTGGGATCTCTTTGACCGGGACTCACTCGATCTGGCCGCGTTTCAACGCAAGGCGCTCAATAGCCCCGACATCGCTTACCATAACTCAGAGGAAATCCGTGCTTACAACGGCGTGCCCGCAACAGGTGCACTCGATGAAGCCACACAGCGCAAGCTCATTCACGGCTACTACGCCTGCATTGCCTACATCGATGCCCAGATCGCTAAAATACTCGATCAACTCAAAGCGCTCGATCTCGACGATAATACGCTCATTATACTTTGGGGCGACCATGGCTTCCACCTCGGCGACCACGCCCTCTGGTGTAAGCATACCAACTTCGAAAATGCCACCCGTGTGCCACTCATTATCGCCGCGCCTCAATCGAAACGTAATACGACGTCCACCATGCCAGTCGAACTGACCGACCTCTTCCCAACGCTATGCGAACTCGCCGAGATTGAAACACCGCAAAACCTCGATGGAGTCAGCCTCGTCGCGACGCTCAAGAAGGGCAACGACGACCTCCGCGAGTTTGCAGTCAGCCAATACCCACGCTACCAACACATGGGTTACGCCCTCCGCACAGCGCGCTTCCGCTATATCGCGTGGTATGCCAATCAGAAAGACGAAGGCGCCGACGGTCGCACTGCGCCCGTTTCGACTGAGCTCTACGACTATAAACTCGACCCACTCGAGACGCGTAACCTAGCCAACCTAGCCGCCTACGCCGAAATCAGCAAAGACCTAGGCACCCAGCTCACTCAATTCCTGCACCACTATACCCAAAAATAGATCACCCAATATTTACCATGAACTACAAACCAAAAAAACTCCTCTCGCTTTGCGCACTCAGCACAGCAGCACTCTACACTTCACATGCCATCGCAGCCAAACCATCCGCTGCGAATCTGACGAATGATGCTCGACCGAATATCATCTTCTTCATCGCAGATGACATGCTACCCAAGCACTTTAACTGCCTACCGCAGGGCAAAGGAAAAAACCTCACCCCAAACATCGATCGTCTAGCCAAAGAAGGCACCCTCATGCTCGAGCAACATGTGGCCTCTCCGATCTGCACGCCGAGTCGCTATAACGTACTGACTGGCAACTATGCCAGCCGAGCCAATAATGCTTGGTTCAAGCAAACCACAGCTAATGAAGGACAAACCATCGTGGAATTCAACACCCACATCATCGCGAGCGACACCTCCTTACCCAAGCTTCTACAGCAAGCAGGCTATACCACAGGCATGACGGGTAAAAACCACGTCGTCGATGTGCATAATCTGAAACGATTCCCCAACTTTGATGCCAGCGCTAAAGCTCCAGAAAATGTATCCAAGCTTAAGGCCAACCACGACAAAGTCTGCCAAGCCATCCGTGAGGTCGGTTTCGACTTCGTGGATAACGTGTATCAAAACAATCCGAACTTCCTCGGCCTACACGAAGTCGCCGTACAGAACATGGATTGGATCACCGCAGCCGGCGTCGAATTCCTCAAACAAGATCACGACGAGCCCTTCTTCCTCTACATCGCCACCACCGTGCCGCATGGTCCCACCGCAGAGAAACGCTCTTGGAATGCCGATCCACTCATCACCGCGGTCGGCTATCTAGATGAGTCACCAAGCGTGCAACCAGCCCGCCACACCATTCCCAGCCGGCTCCAAGCCGCAGGATTCCCCGTCAATGACAACACCGCCAACATGCTCTGGGTAGACGATGCCCTGGGCGCACTAATCGGCACCCTCGAAGCCTCAGGCGAGCTCGACAACACTATCATCTTCTTCTTCAGCGACCACGGCCAAAACTCCAAAGGCACAGTCTATCAAGGCGGCGTGCACGACCCCAGTATCGTCTGGAAAAAAGGCGGTTTTGCCGTTGGGGCCACCAGCGAAGCACTCGTCTCAATCGTCGACTTCGCACCGACCATTCTCGACATGGCAGGCTATGATCACTCCGACGTCAGCTTTGATGGCAAGAGCTTCCTCCCCTACCTCAATGGCGCACAGCAAGAAGAAGGTCGCATCCTCTACTTCGAGCTCGGCTACGCCCGCGGGGTTCGTAAAGGCGACTGGAAGTACATGGCGATTCGCTATCCAGATGCCGTTGAAAACATGACACTCGAGGAGCGCACACAAATACTGTACGAATGGAACGCCGAACGCCGCCGCAAGCACTTGAATACAGTTACCGAAGACCCCAGCCAACCCTTCAGTCACCTGACTGCGATCCCAGGTGGAGGCGACGCTGAGAAACGTTCCACAGGCTCCTATCCGGGTTATTTCGACCGCGACCAACTCTACAATTTGTCAGCAGATCCTCGCGAACAGATGAATCTAGCCAACCACCCAGAGTACGCCCAAAAGCTAGCCGAAATGAAAGCCGCACTGAAAAAGCAACTAGAGACGCTCCCTGGTGGATTCGGCGAATTGAAAAACTAAGCAAACGCACACCGCATCAAGCCTTCCTAACTGGGAAGGCTTTTTTGTGCATTGATAACAGGTATTGGACTGCAAAACTACCCCCATAAGTGATCCGGTTAAATTTGCACTCCAAGAATAGAAAATGGGCACCACGAAGCCGAAAGATCGAAGACTAGCCAAACCTGTCGAACGAACCGCCCGCGATAAAAGGGTGTAGGCGAAGTTAGGAATTGAGAATTAGAAAATAACTAGTTGGGTGGAGTGTATTCCTAGTTGCCTCAACAGCTCGGGCTGCAATTCCTCATGACTCAGCCATCTCTGGCAGACCTCCGTTCTAATTCATTATCGTGCCTCCCCGCTTTCGCATCTTCATTACACTTCTGCTGCTGTCATACTGCACAGCATATGCAAAATCAGAGGCCA
>CAZIMR010000083.1:0-6021 GCA_964540215.1 uncultured Puniceicoccaceae bacterium | reverse complement strand
AAAGCCCTTGCATTTCTTCCGCATGGTTAGTGTGCATATTTAGAGGAGATATTTATGGTAATAATTTTGCCAAGCAAGCCAATCATCCTAACGCTTATAAGAAAAGAATAAAATCTATTAATGCGCTCTTATCTTTTGTACTCATACACAGAAATAATAAATATTTACTGTGAGTTCGACAGGGCACTGCTTAACAAGCTGCATAAGAATCCCGCGCTACATATATTTGTGCCTATGCGTGATTTTTATCGAAAAACTCAAACCGAACGACTCTATCACAAATCAAGATCTAGCCCGTTCTGCCAAGCACGGGAATTTTCTTTACGGCGCCGTTGCGCGTCTTGAATAAGTCGCGCATCGCAAGCGCGCGCCCAAGCAAAAAGTTCGTCTGCGTTCATCGCCATCGCTCCATTGACTCTAATTGACTCGCGCACCATATTGTCCTGACTCACCACTGTCACCTGCGCGGGGTTCGACACACGAGCCACAATACGCTCAATCACCCCATCGGCCGATAGCCCCGCCGGCGCATAGATCCATTCGAAGGTCTTCTTACCAAAGGGATGATCCACCTCGAGCGAGTTATTCCGACTATCCAGAATCAACGCGGTGCGGACGCCTTCGGCATCGTGAATCGACGCAACCATCTCAGTCAGCCGATCACGGGCTGCATCTAGATTCTGACGGAGCACCTGACGCAGTTCATCCGTCGCATAAATTACATTATACGCATCAATCAGGAGGTAACGTTCTTCAGCCATTAGAAATTTGACTAGTCAACTCTCTGTCGTTGACCAGCCTCAAGCAGCAAAAGTACAACACAATGTAGAATCTGCCGCAAGAATCTAGCAAGAATCGCGAATTGATTTAGCCACAGAATGCCACCAGACTACGTCTTATTAGTCATGAAACCGATCCAATCTATCACCTTTGCAGTTAACTCATCCAAGCCTGGAGCTGCCGCCATCGCAGAGAGCCTAGCCGCCCTCGCTCAGCGCGAAGGGGTGTCGACACACATTTTAAAGGACTATCCGCTCACCGCCGATGCCTTAACTGGACAAGACTTGTGCTGTGCAATTGGCGGCGATGGCACACTGCTCGGCGTTCTGGATGCGGCGCTCGAATCCGGATCCGCCGTGCTTGGTATAAACCTCGGCAAGCTTGGCTTCCTCGCCACCTTTACCGAAGCCGAGGCCGCAAATGATCTGCCCGCACTCATCCAAGGCAAATACTCGATCGACGAACGCTCAATCCTGAGCTGCACGAATGCAAAAGGAGACTGCATCTATGGGCTCAACGACGTCGTCATCAAAGAAACTCAAGGGAGCGGGCTGATCCGACTCTGTGTTTCCGCCAACGGCAATCCGGTATCGGAGTATCACTGCGACGGCCTGATCTTTTCGACTCCCACGGGCTCGACGGCCTACAACCTCTCTGCCGGCGGACCGATTATTGGCCCGAAAGTCAGCGCCATTGCGATGACGCCGATTTGCCCGCACACCTTTGGTAATCGTTCAGTCATCTTCGACCACTCAACCCAAATCAAAGTCGAAAGCGGCGAGCCCGGCCTCAGCCCTCGGATCACGATCGATGGCCGCGTGCGTTTCGAGCTCGATGGCAACTTTCCGATCGAAGTGACTGTGGCCAAAAAGAAATTTCGCCTCATGCAAAACCCAGACCACTCGCACTTCGCGATCGTCCGTGACAAGCTCAACTGGGGCGGACCCGCAGTTCGCTAAAAAGAGAACTGTGAATTGAAGGCTGAAACCTGAAAGTAATAACACAGAGGCGAATCATAATCCGACCTTCCACCCCAGCAATCACGTCCCAGCCCTCCCACCTTAAGTCTCAAGTCTCTAATAGTGAACATCCTAGGAAACATCGAACCCAGTCAGCGCCAGGCCTGCACAAAGGTAGCGGAATTACTCAAAGCTGCCGGTGGACGCGCGTTGCTTGTGGGCGGTTGCGTGCGTGATGGCTTGCTCGGAATTCCTGCTAAGGATGTCGACATGGAAGTGTATGGACTCAACGCGGACGAGGTGGAGCGCACCCTCAAAAAGACATTTCGACTCAACACTGTGGGCCGCGCATTTGGCGTGTTTATCATTAAGGGGCACGACATCGACCTCGCCTTGCCCCGCCGCGAATCCAAGAGCGGGCCGAAGCACACCGATTTCGTCGTTGAAGGCGATCCCAGTATGTCGCCTAAAGAAGCCGCCTCGCGACGTGATTTCACCGTCAATGCCATCAGTATTGACCCACTCACCGACGAGTTGCTCGACCCTTACGACGGCGTGACCGACCTCAAGGCGCGCCACTTACGTCACGTATCGGCAGCCTTCAGTGAAGATCCGCTGCGCGTGCTACGCGGCATGCAGTTCATCGCCCGCTTCGACCTCGAAGCAGCGCCCGAGACAATCGCACTCTGCCGCGAACTATCGCCCGAGCACCTGCCCTCCGAACGTCTTTGGGAAGAATGGAAAAAGCTCATCCTTAAGGGCGCGCAGCCATCCAAAGGCTTACGTTTCCTACAAGCCTGCAACTGGCTACAATACTTCCCGGAAATTGAGGCCTTGGTCGGCTGCGAGCAAGATCCTGAGTGGCACCCCGAAGGCGATGTTTGGACCCACACTTATCATTGCCTCGATGCCTATGCACAGCATCGAATTGGCGATAATTGGGAAGACCTCATTGTTGGCCTCGCCGTGCTTTGCCACGACATGGGCAAAGCTGTCTGCAGCTTCGTCGATGAAAAGACCGGCCGCATTCGCAGCCCACGCCACGATGTCGAGGGCGTACCGATTGCGCGCGCATTTCTCGAACGACTGACGCGACAGAAGAAAATATTTGAAGAGGTGCTGCCGCTGGTTGAGGAACACATGCGCCCTCTCGCCCTGTATCGCGATGGTGCAGGCGATACCGCGATCCGTCGGCTAGCCGCCCGCGTCAAACGAGTGGACCGTCTCACCCGTGTGGCCTTTGCCGACAAATTAGGCCGTCCACCGATCGTGTTTGATGACTTTCCCGAAGGTGACTGGTTACTAAAAAAAGCCACCGAACTTGCGATCGAAGACAGCGCCCCAAAACCAATTTTACTCGGTCGACACCTAGTCGAACTCGGCATTAAGCCTGGCCCAGACTTTGGCAAGATCCTCGACCGCGCATATGATGCACAACTCAAAGGTGAGTTTACCGATGAAGCCAGTGCTCGTGGCTATCTGAAAGCTACTGTGAAGCCGTAAAGATACCCTTAAAACTATCGTCAAAATGGGTTCCCCAACGTGCAAAAAAAGGAGCCTAAGTAGCGGATCTGGAAACCGATTCCCACCGTTGCACGGAAATGACCAAGCATTGGCTCGGAGAGTTTTACTGTGCTCGGAACCCTGCAGTAATTGATCGGCTACTCGCCTTCTAAAATCTGCACGTCCTGCATAAACAGGTCCTCGATCTCGCCACCAAGGCCATTGCCTTGAATCCCAAGACTTGGTAGCGGCACGAGAGCATCTGGTGAACTCAACAAGAGCGGCTCGATGATAAATAGCTGCTGCATGCCATGATGCAAAAATTCATGTATCTCACGCCATTCCGAAGTGCGTGCAGTCAACTCATAAGGTCGCTCAATCGGATACTCATCCTCAGCAATACGATACACCTCGCGAAAACCTAAAGACGGATAGATCGCCAAATAATGTTCGCCTTTTTGGGTACCCATATACTTCCAAGGCTCATAAAAATTGCAGCCATGTTGCATGTTCATTCGCCACAAATCCGACTTAGTCACCTCTTTCGAATACCACTCAGTCGTTGCGCCTACCCCAATTGATCGACCTTGTGCTAACAAATCAGTCTCATCCGCGAGCACATCCGAATTGACCAAAGGTGCTGCGACCACAGCAGTCGAACTTGCAGCCATCGAGTCTGCGCGATTCGAAGAACTGCACCCGAACAGCAATATCATCCACATACCAGATAACAGCAGGCATTTAAACGTGTGGTCCCTAAGCTTCATGTATCATTAGATATCGTACGCATCGAATCGGTATTCTTAATCCTCCTTTAAACAATCAGAGCGCAAGTACTCATCTATTTGAGCTGCCAAATAAGATCGACCAGCAAGGTTCAGTTTCGCACAACAGCCCAACGCATTGCTACGTTTCGGACATGGTCGGGATGCCTTACTTTGCGTCACCTAGTCCGACCTCGCACGCCTCTAATAGCCAATCGGCAGCACTGACATCGCTGCCCGCATGCAAGAGCCCACGCAACTCAGAAGCACCCTCAGCAGCAGCCTTCGAAGCTTGTGGATCATCGAGCGCAGTTAGAATCTGCTCGGCTAAGCCTTTCGGCTTGGCCGCGCCTTGAATAAATTCGAGATGCAACGGACGCTTGAGCAACAGATTCGCAATGCCAATATAAGGAATCTTTACCAACAGGCGGCCGAGCCAATAACTAAGTGGATTGAGGCGATACACAATCGTGCCAGGAATACCCGACAACGCACAGGCTAACGACATCGTACCAGAACTCATCAATACTGCGCTAGCCGGCAGGCCACATCCCTCATTGCGCACCAGTTCAACCGAACCCTGCAATGTAGGATATCCCTGCAACACTGTCTCCAAAACAACACGAATACGTTGACTCGGGTAAACGACCTTGGCCCTTAACTCCGGCTTCGATTTTTGCGCTAATTGAAAGCCCTGCAACAACAGCGGGAAGATGCGCCCCACTGCAGCGGTACGACTCCCTGGTAGCAACAGCACCAGTGCCGAAGAATCGTAACTGAACGGCAATTTATAATCGTCGCGCACGAACGGATGGCCGACAAACTCTGTCGGTAGTTCGGTATCGGCAAAGCACTCGACCTCGAATGGGAAAATCACACCGAGACGATCGATCGTGCGCGCCATTTTAAAACGGCGCTTCGCTTTCCAGGCCCAGACCTGCGGACCGATGTAATAACTAATACCAATCTCGCCACCGCCTTTTTTACTCAGTCCACGTTCGAGCAATTGCTCAGCGATGCGCAGATTAAAGCCAGGATAATCAACGAAACAAATATGCTTCGGACGATGGCGCTCGATCCAATCCAGCGTGCGATCAAACAGTGCCTTAAAGAAACCATAATGCCTCACGACTTCAGCAAAGCCGACAATCGACATCGCAGTTAAGTCGTAAAGCAGTTGTGCGCCCTCCGCCTCGAGTTCAACACCACCGAAACAGGCGATCTTGATGTAAGGGTGCTTCAAGCGCATATCAGCGACCATTTTCGCCGCATGTTCATCACCAGAATGTTCACCAGCAATGATGAGTAAATCTGGCTGCCCATTGATTGGCGCGGGGAATTCGGGAGGTACTGGAAGCGGTTCAGACATTAATACAACAATCGCAAATATTATTTATTAGCGTGAATCAGATCCGTGATCTGAATCGCCAATTCGAGGGCCGACTTCCCGAGCTCGGCACCGACCTTTGGTTGGCCCGCATCTTTAACGACTTCGAGGAAGGACGCGAGTTCGAGCTTAAGCGGCTCGTCCTTCTCGATCGGGATCTCTTCGCGCACGAGTTCTGAACCTTCCTTACGTAGAAAATGACCACTCTGATTCATAAAGTCCAAAGAAAGATAATTGGCGGGTTGGAAGACGCGAATCTCGCGCACCTTCTTCATGCTGACACGACTGGTGTTGAGATTCGCCACACAGCCATTTTCAAAAGTGATACGCGCATTGGCAATGTCTTCGCTATTGGAGAGCACATTCACACCCACCGCATCGACTTTCTTAATTGGCGAACGCACCAGCGCCAGAATCACTCCGAGATCGTGAATCATCAGATCCAGCACCACGCCGACTTCGGTGCCACGCGGATTAAATGGCGCGAGGCGATCCGCAGTAATAAACTGTGGCTTAGTAACCGCATTCTCCAGGTAGCCCATGACAGGGTTATAGTGCTCAATATGACCGACTTGGATAATACGACCTGCCACTTTCACCGGAAGGGCCAACATTTCTAACTCTGGTT
>CAZIMR010000082.1:0-6022 GCA_964540215.1 uncultured Puniceicoccaceae bacterium | reverse complement strand
TGCGGGATCAACACTCGCTTGTCCGCTCCGCGCGTGAGTTCAAAGACCAAACTATCAAAGAGAATATCCTTAAAATACGGAATAGTGTCTGAAAGCGCCGTAATCCCTGGGCGATCCAGACTTTGCCCTAGCAGTCCCGCAAGACCGAGACCGAGTTGCTGGCGCTGATCCATTTTAAACGCAGTCAAGATCCCCTCCTCGCCGGTAATTTTGAGGGTTGCCGTGGAATCTTCGATCGCAGCATTTAAGGACTGGCCGACGCCCGTCAGCTGAAACACGCCATCGAATCGCCCTTGCACGGGGACGCTCTGATAGCGTTTAACGAAAAACGCGGGATCTACATCTGCGAAACGAATATCCGCAGTGAGACTGTAAGGCTTTGCCTGCGACGAGGCATACAAGACCGTACCACTGCCCCGCAACTCGCCCTCGCCGATCTTCGCTGAAATCGGATCCACCATTAACTTCGGCTCAGAAACGACTGCCTCCAGCGCAAGCGCCTCAATCACCTGCCCCGCCTCGAGGCGGAACTCGTCGATACTGATGGTGACTTGACCATCCAGCATCCCCCATACGGGGGGTACAGGTCCAGACGCATCAACTCCAATGCCGCGAGCCGTTGGAGGCTGCATGGGGCCTCGTGCAGCACTCGGACGTGATAACGTCGGCGCTGCGACTGTCGCCTGCTCTCTCGGCGCAAAGGCTGCGCTTAGGATCGAGATATCCTCTTGGGTCACACGTGGCCCTGATACCGCTGCGGAAAAAGTCATCGGTTGTTGCGTCGGATTCACCTCAACTGCGAGTTGGAGGCTCGTTGAAGGGCGCCGTGTTGGCCCCGCGAGAAGATCTGCCCCAATTGCCCATTCGCCAAACTTTAATGTCGGTTTCACGGCTAATGCGAGGGCATAGTCCCTCGCCGCGCTCGGCATACTACGCGCACGCAGACCCTTGGCCTTCGCTTGCAGCTGAAGCGGCTCATCAGCAGACGCATTGACGTTCACATTTAATGCTAACTGACCACTAACGATTGAGGATCCTCGCGCTAAGACTGGTAACTGAAACATTTCCTGCAGACCGATCTGAAGCTCAGTTTGCGAATGAATGCCCGCAAAAGGGTTCGCAGCGTCACGTGGCGCATCCAACTGAATCACACCGCTGGAGCTGCCTTGGATGAAAGAGCCGTATTTATCCGCCACACTTAGCGCGGTGAGCGAATACTTGAACTGATCCGCATTCAGCTGAAGCTCTGGTACGAGCTTCACGACGAGATCCTGAACCAAGACCACTCCTGCCTCTGTCACAGTCAACGGCCCGAGCTGTAGCGGTTCAGCACACAGCAATACAAATGCGCTGTCTGCAGCACCTGCCACAGACAATGCGAGCGACACGGGTACCTGCGATTGGACTTGTACCCCACCTGACAACCATGGGTTAAGCCATTCGAGCTGCAGCGCTGTGATCGTGATATCCAGTAACTCGCCCGATAAATCCGCTTCGCCGCCGAATACCAAGCTGCGCTTCAAGTCTAGCGCCAATAGCTCAGTACCCGTAGCAGATACCGTCAAACTCGCAGCGCTGAGCATCATCGCCTCGCCGTCAGTCGATGCCACTGCATTGCCAGTGACTTGCAATACACCCAATATTCCCAACTCAGGAGCGATCACCTGCGGTTTCGGCAGATCGGCATTGAAAGTCACCGAAACAGTTGCCTCACCCGCAGCGTCATCGACCTCCAGCGCCAATGCCGACTGCACTGAGATCAACTGCTGCCCTTGGGCATCCGCGCCCAATGTCTTCAACTCCAGTTGCAGCGACTCAAAGCCACCTTCGGCTTTCTGCTTGAAACTCAGCGTCGCAGTTGAATCAAAAACTTTCAAGCTAGACGGCAACGGCACATCCGTCAGCAATTCTAGCGACGCATTGATTGTTGAGGACTCTCCGGGCCGAATTGCCAGCGAATCGACCTGCACCACATACATCGAGCCCTGGCCGTCATAAATCACCCCTTCAAAGTCGATTCCATCGATATCGAGCAACCACCCAAAGTTGCCCAATGCATTCAGCGTTTCCATCGGAATCGACCTTGCTCCTTCTTCGTCAGCAGATCGCGTCGCAGGTGCGGTCTCAACGCGAGACACACTCTCTGCCATTGATGAACCAGCGACACTTGACTCAGTCTCGACTGGTAGATCCACACGAAGCCCTTCCACTTGCAAGACGCCCATCTTGATTGTCTGACCAAACACAGCCGCTAGCGGCTCAAATGCGGTATCAACGGTGCCGACTTCCACCCGCGTGCCATCCTCAAGCATCAGGACCAAGCCCGAGAGCGTCACCTGCGTCGTCGTCACATGGATCGACTCGATCGAACTCCCCTCAGGTAATTGGCTTTCGACCAGGCTTTGGGGAATACCGAAACTGATCAGAATAAAATACCCGCCGACAAAAGTGATCAAGCACAGTACAAACAGAACAGCAAATATTCGAAACAAGGTTTTCATAAATGTATTGATAGTTTTGTGACAAGCTATGAGTAAACCGTTTGCTGGCAAGGTTCCTAAATGTAAAAAGAGCCCTCGCCGATAATTGGAAAAGCCTTTCGCACTGTAACTGGGAGGGTTGACCACCGGGCCACTGCAGCGACATCAGTTCAGAGACGAGAGAGACGCAAAAAAAGGCCGTCCCAATTGGGACGGCCTATTAAAAATATCTGCGAAACGCTTACTTGCGCTTCGCTTCGACCAAGCGTTTTTCTTTAACTTGGTTAGCAGCCTTACCGATACGGTCGCGCATGTAATACATACGAGCACGCATTGTAACGGACTCACGGTCGATTTCGATCTTCTCGATGGATGGGCTATGAACAGGAAATACCTTTTCAACACCCACACCGGATGCGATACGACGCACAGTGAAAGTCTCCTGGAGACTTCCGCCCTTGCGAGCGATAACGATACCAGCAAAAATCTGGATACGTGTCTTGTCACCTTCAGTAACCTTAAGGTGGACGCGAACGCCATCGCCGACTTTAAAGTCTGCGCGGTCGCTCGTAAGTTGATCTTTAGTGATGTCTTCTAGGATTGCTTGGCTCATTGCTGGAATTCTCCGTTTGGTAAAATATCTGGTCTTAGTTGCTGGGTCTTTTCGATCTGCTGTTCACGTCGCCATTTCGCAATAGCTGCATGATCTCCAGACAATAAAACATCTGGTACACCCATACCACGAAACTCTGCAGGACGGGTGTATTGAGGAAAGCCGAGGAAGTTGGTCATAAAGGATTCCTCCGTCAAGGATTTTTCGTCACCTAAAAAACCGGGTACAAATCGGCTGATACAGTCGATCATCACTGCCGCCGCCAAGGTGCCATTGGTCAGCACATAATCCCCAATACTCACTTCTCGGTCGATCAAATCATCGCGGACGCGTTGATCCACCCCTTCATAGTGACCGCTCAGTATAATAAGGTGTTTTTCCTGCACCAATTCACGAGCTAATTGACTGGTCAACGGCTCGCCATCCGGTGCCATATAGATTACCTTGGTTTCTGGGCGACGCATCGAATCGACCGCCGCGTAGATCGGCTCAGGCTTCATCACCATCCCCGCTCCACCACCGAACGGCATTTCATCGGTTTTGCGATGTTTATCCGTCGTCCATTCACGCAGTTGGTGAGCTTCAGCACGGATCAAACCATTGCGTTGCCCGCGACCCAGCATACTGGACGATAAAAAACCCTCCACCATTTCTGGGAAGAGGGTTAAAATATCAAACTCGATGTGCATGGTGCAATCGGTCGGTTGCCCTGAAAGATCAGGAGTGGACCAGCTTATGCTTCAGCTTTGGTTTCTTCAGCCGCAGGCGCTTCAGCTTTAGCTTTAGCTTTAGCTTTTTTGGCCGCTGGCGCTTTAGCTGCAGCTTTTTTAGCCGCTGGCGCTTTAGCTGCAGCTTTTTTGGCCGCAGGCGCTTTAGCTTTAGGAGCCTTAACTTCAGCTGCAGGAGCTTCAGCCTTAACTTCAGCTGCAGGAGCTTCAGCCTTAACTTCAGCCGCAGGAGCAGCTGCTTCAGTTGCAGAAGCGTCGCGGCGAGCCTTACGAATCAAGCTCGCAGCTGTGTCTGTAGGCTTGGCACCTACGGACTTCCAATAATCAATACGGTCAACCTTCAGGTTAAGTTCATCTGTCGCACGCTTAGCCTGAGGCTCGTAAGTGCCGAGCACTTCGACAAAACGACCATCACGACGAGCAGTAGCTTCGGTGACGACTAGACGATAAAAAGGACGGTGGCTTGCACCGTGGCGTTGGAGGCGGATTTTGAGTGCCATATATTGTTATTGGTTCGGGAGATTTCTGGGCCAGAGGCCGGAAGTGGTGAAAAGCGAAGAAAAAAGGAGTTAGACCGCACGCTGTCAAGCGCGGAGACTACAGAATCGGCAGTAATACAGAGATGTGGAGCTAATCGGGGCGCACCACATCAGGTGAATCCGTCCATGGGAGCGGGAAAGCACTCTTTTGCCAGTCTTTTCGAACTTCACCGATTTTAGCAAATTCGCCCGCCACTCCATCAATCATTTCGCCGGTAAACTTATAACGCGTCTCATCCCCAGTCATGCGCACCACACTCTTGCCACTATATGCATGTAGCGTGCGCGGCGTAGAATAATCGATCTGACGGATTTTTGACATATATGTAAGGAGTTAGTAGTAATCATCGTGCCATTCAAGAATATCTCACCCATAATCTTACCCTACTCTTCACCATAATCCCCATCCAGCATGCGCATTTACAGATTGCGTTTCCTCTGCATCCGATTTCGATGCGTTGCATGGCTAAAGTTATTTTTCAAAAATCTGGTATTGAACTTGATTGGACTGGTGAGGAAGAAAGTATCCTCGAATTCGCGGAGAGCAACGACCTCGATCTCGATTACGGTTGTCGCATGGGTAACTGCACCGCTTGCCAGCAAAAAGTAGTTTCTGGTGTAGTTGAATACGCAATGGGCCACTCAGGTGAGCCCGATGAAGGCAGTGCCCTGCTCTGCTGCTGCGCCCCTAAAGGCGACGCTGATCTGGTGATCGACGCCTAGTCCTTGACCACCTCGATGCGTTCAAAGCTGGTTGCCAGCCCAGTTGCCGCGTCGATTTCGATCAGGCAGCCGCAGATCCGAATATCCTCTTCGGCAACCGGAAAACGCCGCTTCATACCGTCCAGAAAACTTGCCACCACTGACTCAACGTCACGGCCCAGCACGGAATGATACGGCCCGCACATACCCGCATCGCTTAAAAACGCCGTGCCTTGGGGTAATACGCGCCCATCCGCAGTCGGCACATGCGTATGGCTCCCGACCACCGCAGCAGCGCGGCCATCGAGATACCAGCCCAGTGCGATCTTTTCCGACGTAGCCTCCATGTGCGCCTCCACGAAAACCGCATCACACTGATCCTTGAGCTCGGTGAGCAGCGCATCCGCCATTTTGAATGGGCAACTTGACTTTAATGCTAGGTAGCTACGTCCCAGCACGGTTAAAATCCCGAGTCGAAAACCATCCTTCTCGATCACCAAGTGAGTGCGTCCGGGATTCTGCTCTGGTAAATTCGCCGGACGACAGACTTGCTCTAATTCATCGATCTCATTCTCAAAATTCTTCTGGTCCCAAACGTGATCGCCCAGTGTAATGGCATCGACTCCCGCTGCGATCAGCACCACTGCAATTTTCTTGGTAAGACCAGCGCCACCCGCAGCATTCTCGGCATTCGCGATTACTAGATCCGCGCCAAGCTCCGCTTTGAGTGCAGCCAACCGCTCAGCCACAAAGGTGCGCCCCGGGCGCCCCACGATATCTCCTAAAAACAAAACTTTTGGCATATAATTTAAATTGAAAAGAAACAGCGTTCCCCGCAAGGCTCTTCCGTGCTTGATTTGAGGGCTTTTTACTGTCTTTGTCCTTCATTTTTCCAGGGGGCGCAGCTTCCCTCATCTTTAGCACACAACAAAACACCACAGAATAATGAAAACCGATACA
>CAZIMR010000081.1:0-6025 GCA_964540215.1 uncultured Puniceicoccaceae bacterium | reverse complement strand
TTATTACTCGTTATGACATTGTTCGGTATGATGATTTGTCTGCCTTGGATAATGAACTTTTTCATATCCAGGCACGTAGTTCCTATCAGAGCGGTCATTGGGATGTGAATGGGTCCGTCAGCTATGACGAGGATCAGTCGTCTGGGCTTGATGGTGGATCTGCCAACTTGAAGGGTAAAATAATTGAGTCACAGAGCATTCGAGCTAATGTGGAGGGCGAGTATCGCTTGTCGCCCAAGTTGAGTGTTGGGTCTGGGGTAGCTTACAGTGATCGGCAGTACCAGGATGAGGACGCCTTGGCGGATCGTAAGTCATATGCTGTTCCAGTGGATGTTTTTTATGAGCTCACTCCGAAGGTTGATCTTAGCATCGGCTACAGATACACCACTGCTGAAGTTGGTGAAACCAAGTCTGGAAATGCGGCGGATGGTAGTTTAATTAGTGGCTATGACCGAGAGGAGCATTTCTTCAATGTTGGTGCGCGTGGCGAGTTGCTGCCGAAGTTGAACGGGTTCTTTAAAGTCGGTTATCGTACGTATGATTCAGGTGATTCAAGTGTACAGACTATCAGTGGAGGTGGTCTCACACAGAGTCGTACCAATCGTGCTTCCGTCGGCAGGATGGGCGTTGATGCTAGCCTCACCCACTCAACCACGCCCAAGCTAATGACGAGTCTCAAGCTGCACCGTGGTTTTGGCATTGGAGGCGAAGGCCAGGGCACTGAAATCACCTCGGTTGACCTGTCTTCGAGCTATACGATCAATGCCAATTATTCTGCGAGCGTGAATGCTGGTTATACTCTGCGTGAGTACACTAATTCGGGGCGCGAAGATAATGGGTTTCGCACCAATGTCCGTTTGTCCTATGTGCCAAACACACATTGGAGCTTCAGTGCAGGCTACTATTATTATGAAAATAATTCTAGCCAGCTGGGGCAGAGTTACGAGGCGCACAATGTCGATTTGTCGGCATCGTTACGCTATTAATTTTCGAACTTACCCACGTGTTAGTGGTCGAAATGCCTCGATTCAGGGGCATTTTTTAATTTTATGAAACATTTATTGCCTTTATTCGCTTTCTATTTGTTGTTCTGCACTGCAACCCTTTCGGGGCAAGATGGTGGCGCCGAGTCTTCCCCCTCTAGTGGTGGTGGCGCGATCGGCATGGTGGTTGGGAGTAATTACGTTCTAAAGCCTTCGGATGTGATTCAGGTGGAGGTCTACCAAGAGCCCGATCTTGAAAAGACGGTGCGCATTGAAGGCGATGGCACAGTTGCCCTGGCTCTTGTCGGCAAGATCAAAGTCGCAGGGATGACGGTAGCTGAGAGCAAGTCATTGATCAATGACTTGTATAATCGTGATTACTTGGTGGATCCGCAAGTTTCATTGCTGGTGGTTTCTTTCTCGCCTAAGGTATTACATATCCTCGGCTCAGTGGCTAAACCTGGCGTAGTCCAGATCCCGCCAGATCGCGTTTTAACATTGACCGAGGCACTGTCTATGGTCGGTGGAGTGACGCGTCTCGGGAACTCCAGAGCGATTAAAATTAAGCGAGTGGACCAAGATGGGCGTACTAGGCAAATGGAGGTTAACTTCTCTAAGATCGTCCAAGATTCGGACGTCAAAGATCTAGTCTTAAATGAGGGCGATACAATTTGGGTGCCTGAAAGAATTATCTAATTTGCATTAAGAATACCTATGAGAAATGATTATGTAAGAGGCGCTCCTGACCCAAGTGCGGGTAGTTATGGTAGTTATGGTGGCAGTAGCTATTCTGAAGGCAGCTACAGTGGTGGCGGCGGCTATGGTGGTGGCTATGGTGGTGGCGGTGCGCCTCAACGCTCGTTTAAGGATTATTTCTTGATGTTTCGCGAGCGAGTCTGGTACCTGATTGTTGCGTTTTTTATTATCTTTTCCGGATCGGTTCTTTATACTTTTAATAAGACTAAGGTATTTACGTCTGTCGCGATGGTTCAACTCTTGCGCGATGATCCTTCGGCGATGGTGAGCCAGGAAATAGAGCCGAATCAAATTCGATCAGCCGAGGATTTAAATACGCAGATCGGCGTTTTGAATAGTGGTGCGATCATCCAAGGGGTCGAGCGTCGCCTACAGGAGGATGAGCGTGAACGGTTTATGGCACCTTATGCAGATGCGCTGAGCTTTACTGGTCCACTTTCTGCAGCAGAAATTTTATCCAAGAATCGTAAGATCATGCCCCAGCGTATGAGTCTTATGATCGGCGTTGGATATACCCATCCAGATCCAATCATTGCTGCACGTATTGCGAATCTTTTTGCTGATGAGTTCATTAATTATAATCTGACGCTGAATATTGATGGTTCGATGAAAGCGGTTGAAGATTTGCGTATTCGTGCAGACCAGCAGAAAGAGCGAGTCGAAGAGTTGGAGTTAAAGATGGCGGAATATCGTGAGGATAACAATGCGGTGTCTTTGGATAGCCAAGAGAATATCGCGAGCGTTCAACTTGCTCGCTTGAACGAGATTAAGCTGAACAATAAGAATTTGAATGATAACCTCGAGACTCGGTGGAATTTGATCGAGAACTATCGTCGAGCGGGAAAGAATCTTTGGGAATTGTCCTTCATTGCTGAGCAGCCGCGTGTTTCGAACATGTTGGAGCGAATGTCTGCGACTAAGATTCAAATTTCGTCGCTATCGAAACGTTATCGTGAAAAGCATCCTGTGATGATACAGCAGTTGCAGACCTTACAGGAGTCTGAAGCTGAGTTGGCGTTAGCGGTTGCGAATTCGGTCAATAAATCCGGCGCTGCGTATGCGGAGTCGAAAAACAATTTCGAACTTGCAAGCCAGCGTCTTGCCGAAAAAGAAGCTGAACTGATTGAATTGAGCAAGACGCGTGTCGAATATAGCTCCTTCCAGCGTGAGATGGATGTGCAGCAGGGCTTTTTGCAGGCACTGGTTTCTCGTATGACGCAGGAGAGGGCGGCGGTTAATTTAAAGAATCCAAATGCTCGTGTGATTGATTTAGCCTTCCCACCTTTGCGGCACTCCTCTCCGAACATTGTGATGAATCTAGCTGCAGGCGTTTTTGGTGGCTTGGCGGTTGGTGCGGGTTTGATTTTCTTAGTCGCCTTTTTAGATGACCGCGTGAAGAGCGCATTTGATATCGAGGGCACGATTGGGCTCTCGATGCTAGGCCTCGTGCCGCGGATTAAGAAGTTGGATTCGAATTCAAAAGCACAGGCAGTGGCTTCCAATATCGATCGCCACGTGACTGAGTCGTTTCGTTCAATTCACTCTGCGCTGAAACTCGGTGACCAGAGTAAGGATGCCAAAGTGATCGTGACGACTAGTACGGTTCCGGGCGAAGGAAAGTCCTTCATTAGCTCGAACCTAGCGCTGACATTTGCGAACCATGGCGAGAAAACTTTACTGTTGGATGGTGATCTCCGTCTGCCGAATGTCGCTCGTTCACTGCAGATCGAGAATGAGTACGGATTATTGGACCACATTGAAAAAGGCGTGTCGCTGGATGAGGTGCTCGTTACTGAAGTATATCCGAATCTGGATGTGTTGCCTTCTGGAGGGAAGTCGAAGAATCCAACACAGGTGCTGAATAGCGCCAAGTTTGAGTCGATGCTGGCTGAATTGCGTGATCGTTACGATCGGATTGTGATCGACTCTCCACCGCTTGCGGCGGTAAGTGACGTGCTCAGCCTGCTACCGCTGGCTGATGGTGTGCTCTACGTGATCAAGTTTAATACCGTGAAGCGTAAGACTGCGGTGGTGAATGTTCGTCGACTCTGGGAGTCCTCCACGCCTGTATTTGGTGCGATTCTGAATAATATCTCGAGTGCGCTCTCGAGTTACTACTATTCCAGCTACTCCGATAAGGCGTATCAGGATTATTATATCCGTCAGGATGGGGAATTAGAAGATGAGCTTGCTGGTACGGTCGAACCTGAAATGGAGCCTCGGTCTTAGGCGGCTTCTTTAGTAAATTTACCAAAGACCCGTCGGTTTCGGCGGGTCTTTTTTATGATCCATCTTCGATTGCCGCCAGAATACTGATGGAGTGCAATTGAGGGGAGGTTGCTGCGTGTCCCGCAGTTGTATTGGTTTAGGGCCAATTTGGAGAAGGCGCGGGCTTATCGCCTCGCAATGATCTCTACTTTGAATGCGATTTATTCAATCACTAGCGTTGCCGACTTTGATCTCGGCTAGTGCCTTCAGCGGCTTCTTTAGGCAGGCGCTGTGAGGGTTTTAATAGTCCAGTTCACCCAGCTCCGCCCTTCGCTGCGGCGCGGCGAAGTCGATCATTGATCGCTTGGCCGAGGCCCGCTTCGACTGCTTGCTCGATCCATAGTTGTTGGTAGCCTTGCTGATCGAGTCGTTGGATTAACGCAAATAGGTTATGTGCGATTTCGTTGAGATTACCTGTTTCGGAGAACCAGAAAATGTTGCTCTGATCTGTATGCCAAGTTGGCTTTTGATTACTGACGAGTGCGATGTTGGGCTCGGGCGAAGTGTCCGCGGTTAGTCTATCGCCGTGTGGGAGCAGTGTGACTCGAGCTTCTGGGCTGTAGTGTTTGGTGAGTAGGCCCGGGGCGCTCTGTGCGTCGGCATCATTCGTTTCGACTATATGAGAGGCCACTTGGATTTGTAGCGTTTTGTTGATCTGCGCTTCTGTAATTGGGCCGTGTCTAAGAATGACGGGGACTTGTGGATTGCGCAGATCAATGATAGTGGATTCGAGGCCGAAGTCGCAGGGGCCACCATCGAGTACTGCTTGGATGCGGCTGCCGAGGGTATGTGCTACGTGACTCGCGAGCGTCGGGCTAACGTAGCCGAAGGGATTGGCGCTGGGTGCCGCCAGTGGGAAGTCGAGGCGCTTTAGAATCGTGCGAAAGACTGGGTGCTGTGGCACGCGGATTGCCACGCTGGGCAGGCCAGCCGTTACCAAGCCTGGAATACTTGCTTGCTTGGGCACGACCATGGTCAGAGGCCCTGGCCAGAAGGCTGCTGCGAGTTGGCGCACACGAACGTTCGATTCAATATGTACCTCAGCTGCTTCTAGGTCCCTAAAGTGCACAATTAGAGGGTCGATCAGCGGGCGTCCTTTCACGTCGAAGATCTTGCGCACACTGGCCTCGTTGAGGGCATTTCCAGCCAATCCATAAACAGTTTCTGTGGGCATGCCGACGACTTCGTCGGCACGCAATAATTCTGCACAGTGAGTTAAGTTCGCTGGGGTGGCTTCGAGGACTTTGCTGCTGTGGTCCATGGTGGATTGGAATTGTGGATATAAAAAATCCCTCCTCGGATGAGGAAGGATTGGAAAGTCCTATATTCGGGACGCAGCTTACTGCATAGTCAGCATGTTACGACCCTGCTTGATGAGTTTCGTAATGCGACGCTGATGCTTTGCGGAAAGGCCTGTGTCTTTACGAGGAAGGATCTTGCCCGTTTCAGTAATGAAGCGGGAGAGTTGCTCCACATCGTTGAACGTTAAGTCCATCGGGTTGCGGGAGCGATTGAGTTTCTTAGTGTCTGTGCTCATAAAGCGAAGAAAAGTAGGTGTTCCAGTCATGGGTGCAAGTAAAATTTTCACCCTATTGGGTTGTTTGATTTTTAATGCAAGATGTTGCTTGTGAGTGGCTTAGCTGTTATTTCGTATGACTTCTAAGAACTCTGGTAAGACGGATTTCGATTTAGCCGGTCCAATTCCTTTGATATTCAGGGCCTCTTGTTCGGTTTGAGGTTTATGATTGGCGAGCTCAACGAGTACCGAATTAGGGAACACAGTAAACGCGGGTTTGCCAGTTTTAGCGGCCATCTTGGCGCGATGTCCGACCAGCAGTCCATAAAGGCGGCGATCGAGTATGCCTCCCAATTCGCTGTGTTTGCGTTTAGTAGGAGTGGTTGAGCTGCCGCTTCTTTGGCTAAGCGCCCCGGCGGTGCGTTCGGGGAGTTCGAGGTCGATTGTTTCAACGCCACGCATGAGACGGGCACCGCTTGGCGTTAATTGGAGCAGGGGGTAG
>CAZIMR010000080.1:0-6033 GCA_964540215.1 uncultured Puniceicoccaceae bacterium | reverse complement strand
GCCCCAGCAACAACACCACAGCCGAGATGGTGCCAGTCTGGACAAAATACGTGCAACCCACCGCCACCAGTCCAAAAAATAGCACCACAAACACATCCCCAAGCCCATTATAAGCCAACGGATATGGCCCGCCGGTGTAAAGCCACGCACACGCCACGCTCGTCACGCCAACCACCAATAGCCACCACCCACCAAACGGGATGAGGCAAAGCCCCACACAAAACCCGACCACCAATACCAGAATCGTCGCTCGCCGCATAGTACGCGGTGCAATCAACCCGGCCGCCACTGCTCGCCGCGGGCCAAGCCGCGCCTCAGTATCGGTGCCTTTAACTCCGTCTAAATAGTCATTGGCGAAATTCGTGCCGACCTGAATCAACAGCGCAAAGATTAAACAAATCGCCGCCGACCGCCAGTCAAACGCGCCGTCCGCATACGCCAAGCTCGACGCCAGCATGACCGGCACGACCGCCGCAGGCAGGGTCTTCGGGCGCATTGCTTCGAACCAGATATTTGAAGAGGACATACTTTAGGAAACTTTAAACGGAAGGGCCGAGTTAGAAATAAAAACTCCTAGCACGCCAAGCGAATTCAGTCTCCACTACAACTGATGACCTCGGCCAGCATCTAATTATACTGCAACGATACGCTTTCACTCACTAATTTAGAAACCACTCTCGGTTGATGCGAACCAAATGATGCATACGAGCCTAGAATAACGATCAATCCTCGGGGAATTGATGACACTCACAGGTAAATCGCATTTGCGCTTTTCTCAGTAGCGCTTAAAAACAGCCACCATGGAACCGACACTATTGATTCTCGCAGCCGGCATGGGCAGCCGCTACGGCGGCCTAAAGCAACTCGACCCAATGGGGCCAAGCGGCGAAACCGTGCTCGACTACTCCGTTTTCGACGCCATCCGCGCCGGCTTTAGCAAGGTGGTATTCGTCATCCGCCGCGACTTCGCAGATGCCTTCAAATTTGCAGTCGGCAACAAATTTGAGGGTAAAATCGAGGTCGCCTACGCCTTTCAAGAACTGGCCGACCTACCGGCAGGATTCAGCATTCCCGTGGGCCGCGAAAAGCCTTGGGGCACTGCCCATGCGGTGCGCGCCGCGCGCGGCGAGATCGACGCACCCTTCGCAGTGATCAATGCCGACGATTTCTACGGCCAGGATGCCTACAAACAACTGGCCGACTATTTCGCACAAAGTACCGACGAGGCTAAACTGCGCACCTGCATGATTGGGTATCCGCTAAAGAATACGCTCTCGGAATACGGAACGGTGAATCGCGGGATCTGCCGGGTCGAAGGCAGCGCATTACAGACCGTTGAAGAACACTCCACAATCTCCAGCGGCGCGGACGGCGTGGTGCGCGGCGACAACCTAGCGGGCGACCCCGTCGAGATCGCGCCTGAAGCAATCGTCTCAATGAACTTCTGGGGCTTCACGCCCGCACTCTTCCCTCGCCTCGAGGCATTGTTCATCGAATTCCTCGAAGCGCACGGACAGGAAATGAAGTCGGAGTGCTACATCCCGAGCGTAATTGATACCTTGATTCAGACCGAACAAACCCAGTGCGTCGTGATCGAGACCGACGGCGCGTGGTTCGGCGTGACTTACCCTGATGACAAGCCCTTCGTGCAAGCCAGCATCGCTGCGCTGATTGCAAGCGGAGAGTATCCGGTGCAGGTTTAACAACTCAGCGAGTGCTCTCGGATCTCACGATCGAGGCCGAACTCCACAGAAGCGGGCCCGACGCGACCACACCTATAACTCAGCGACAATCTTTGCGTAAATCTCTGGTACCGTCAGCTTTGCCAACTCCTTGGTCGAAACACGCGCGGGGTTGATTACTGGTAGGATATCGAGCGACTCGGAAAGACAGACATCGCGATTCGCCTCGACCTCTTCAACGCGGTCGATCGGCGTAAAGTGCGGCGCGGAGTTGAGCACATCGGGGTGCTCCTTCGCCAATTTAATGATCGCCTGCACCGCTTCGACAAAGCGATCGAGTTCGGCCTTGGTATAACTCTCAGTTGGTTCAATCATCAGGCCCAATGGCTCAGGCCAGGCGACTGTCGGAGCATGAAAGCCAAAATTTAGAAACAGTTTGCCAATGCGCGGCGCGGCATCGGTCTTACGCAGACCGACCGAGTCGAGCAGGCCGAAATCTGCCTCCTTCAAGGTAAGGATGAACTCGTGCATGCGCGGTTCACTATCTGCCCCCTCTGGCAACAAGGCATAATCATTGGTGAGTTGTGCTTGTAAATAACGCGCGCTCAAGACCGCCACCGCCGACATCCGCTGTACGCCTTCGCGGCCAAGGCGGAGCAGATACGTGTAGCAACGAATCTTATGGGCGAAATTGCCCCAATGTCGATGGAACGAGCCGATCGACTTCGGCGCCCGCACTGGTTGATACAGCGAACCATCAAATTCGATTTGATAGCCAGGTAAATACGGGGTGAGACGTTCGCTCACCGCAACAATCGCATCACCAGGGCCACCGCCGCCATGCGGTATCGTCCAAGTCTTGTGCAGATTATTATGCACGGCATCGACACCCAGCGCGCCGAGGTCGACCCAACCCGCAATTGCATTCATGTTCGCACCGTCCATATAGACGAGGCCGCCAATGGCGTGAATTTTCTCCGCGATTTGCTTAAAGGAGGTCTCAAAAATACCACTGGTATTCGGGTTGGTGATCATCACACCAGCGATACGATTGCCATATTCTTCGATGCAGCGATCCAAATGCTGGTTGAGCACACGCCCCTCAATATCGGCATCGAGATAAACGATCTTGCCCTGCTTGCCAGTGAATCCGGCCATGGTCGCGGTGGCAAAGTTGGTGCCGTGCGCAGAGCTCGGGATCAAAATCACATCACGCACTTCATTGCGATCGCGGTGGTAGGCTTGAAAGAGTTTCAGGCCGACTAACTCACCTTGCGCACCCGCTAGTGGCTGAGTCGTCACTGCAGCTAGGCCAGTGATATTTTTAAACCACTCTTGAATCTCGTGTAATACGTAGAGGCAGCCTTGTGCATCTTCAACTGGGGCTTGCGGGTGGACATCGGTGAAGCCCTGCAATCCTGCCGCCCAGTCATTGACCTTCGGATTATACTTCATCGTACACGAGCCGAGCGGATAGCATCCGTCATCTGGGCTAACGTTGAGATCACCCAAGCGCTGGTAGTAAGCAATCACTTCCTCGGCAGTATACGTCGGCAAACCTGGGGCTTGTTGGCGCACATCTTGTTCAGCGACTGCCGATAAAGCAGCAGGCTCAGCACTGCAGGCAGCACCAAAAAGATCAGCAAACACCGCGACCAACTCGGCAATCGCTTGTTCACGATTAGAAAACGATAGCTTCAATAACTGGCGACCACCAGCGACGCGGCTGGAAACGTCTGCCCCAGCAAGAATACCACTCGCGCGCGCCTTTGCTAGTACATCAGCGACCGGTATAGACAGTTCAAAGGTGACCTCATGAAATGATGCAGAGTTCGGAAACGCGAGCGACACGCCGTCGAATACCGTCAAGCACTCAACTGACTCAGCCAAACGCGCACGCAGCCCAACTAGAATTGCTTCGAGTCCGGAATCGCCACGCTCGAGAAGCGCAGCGCCGACCAATGTCGCTACGAACGCTTGATTGGAGCAAATATTGGACGTGGCCTTGTCCTTACGAATATGTTGCTCGCGGGTAGAAAGCACGCCCACACGGCAGTCACGCCCCGAGCTATCCTTGGCTTTGCCAATGAATCGACCCGGTGCAGCACGTACGCCGGCACGATCTTTAGCCGAAAAACGCACACCAAATAAACCGAGGCCCGGGCCACCGAAATTAGGCGCCAATGCCAAGTGATGTGCCTCGCCGACAATAATATCGACGCCATTCGCACCAAACTCAGAGGGAGCCTTGAGCCCCTCAGGGCCAAGTAAGATTGGATCAATCACCGCGACACTCTTCACCTTCAGCTCAACCGCCAAGTCAGTCAGCGTATCGACGGCCTCGATCAGGCCAAAAGTATTGACGTGCGGAAACACAATTGCCGCAAGACGCGTGCCCGCCGCTTGAGTCGCCGCCTGCAGTGCGACTAGGTCGATCAGACCCGTCGCAGCATCCACGGGCACGCGGATCAACTCAACTTCTGTGCCCTCTGCCAGAGTCTCGAGCACTTCAAGGTCTCCAGGGTACAAGGTCTCAGGAATGATCGCCGCAGATTTGCCGCGGCCCATGCGAATCGCTGCACTGATGCCCTCGAAAATCGAAGTGGATCGGTCGTAGAGCGACGCATTGACCGCTTCGAAGCCCGTCAAACGCGCCATCGAGCATTGATAGATCCAGTGAGCGAGCAGTGTGCCTTGGCTGAGCTCAGGCTGATACGGCGTGTAAGCCGTCGTCAGGTTACGAATATCGCAGATGGGCCCAACGACAGGCGACGGCACAAAGTCCGACACACCATCGCCGAGAAAACTAGTGCCGATGCGATTCATCTTCGAGATCTCTTCGAGACGGGTATACAAGTCGTCGTAGCCCAGCTCTTCAGGCAGCGCGACGCCACCTTTGAATTTAACGTCTGCCGGGATGTGGCTAAAGAGCTCGTCCAGCGACGCCTTGCCAACAGTTTTCAGCATCGCATCGATATCAGCATCGCTCGCAGGAATGTAGTGGCGCGCATGTTCGCGCTGTTCGACAGAAATATTTTGCATTTTAAAGAAACTGAGGCTTAACAACGAACAAAAATAAGCATTTATTGTTACTGAATAAGATGAACAGTTCAGACAACCCGACTCTTTCTTCTTCGCAAGTTTCTTTATACGAATTCCCGAATTTTCTATCTCACCGCCTCTTTCGATCGGCGCAAACAGCTCATTACCAGTACTTTTAATGTCCGACATCCTACACATCCCGCTACACGACTTTCATGCCAAGCAAGGCGCGCGCTTCGTTAATTTCGGCGGCTGGAATATGCCCGTGCAATATACCAGCATTCTCGAAGAGCATAAAGCGGTGCGCACCACGGCTGGGCTGTTCGACGTCAGCCACATGGGAGAATTCTTAGTTACTGGTGTCGATGCCGCATTGTTTCTCGACAAACTACTGGTCAATTCGATCGCGAAAGCACCCGTTGGCAAAGCCGTTTACTCGCCGATGTGCGCCAGCGATGGCGGCGTAGTTGATGATTTGATCGTCTACCGCACCGGCGACGAGACCTTCCTCGTCTGCGTGAATGCAGGCAATATCGAGAAAGACTTTGGTTGGTTCCTCAAGCAATCAGCACGCTGGAACCTCGACGTGCAGATAGAAGATCACTCCGATGACTATGCTCTCCTGGCGCTGCAGGGGCCCAAAGCCACCGCAATCATGCAGGCCATTGGCTTCGACTCCATTCATACACTTAAGAAATTTTGGCACATGCTGGTACCCTTTGCTGGCGAAAGAGTACGTGTATGTCGCACGGGCTACACTGGTGAAGACGGCTTTGAAATCTACCTCTCTCCTAAAGCAGCGGATACGCTCGCCCGCGAGATCGTGAGCAAAGGCGAACCTTTCGGCGTGCAACTTTGTGGCTTGGGTTGCCGCGACAGCCTGCGTCTCGAAGCCGGCTACCCACTCTATGGACATGAGCTCAGCGACTCAATCACTCCACTGGAGGCGAGCCTCGACTGGACTGTGAAGCTGCAAAAGGATGACTTCATTGGCAAGAATGCACTCAGTGAGCAGCAGGAACAAGGCGTCCCGCGTCGCGTGGTTCATTTCAAACTCGAAGGCCGCCGAATCGCCCGCGAGGGCACCACAGTCGTTAATGCCGCGGGCACCGCCGTCGGCCGAGTGCTCTCCGGCACGCTCTCGCCCATGCTTGGCTGCCCAATCGGTAGCGCAATCGTCGACACCGTGGCTAAAGATGCACCACTGTTTGTCGATTTGCGCGGCAATCACATCGCGCTAGAAGTCGCGACTTTGCCGCTGCATACCGCATAGTCCTGCACTGATCTCATCGGCCGTTACTGCAGTTCT
>CAZIMR010000079.1:0-6051 GCA_964540215.1 uncultured Puniceicoccaceae bacterium | reverse complement strand
GGCATCCTTCAAACTAAAAACAGTGGAAATGAAGGTTTTTCCGCGCGCGGCGTAGCCCGAGAACTGATCGAAGCTGGCAAAACCAGGACTCAGTAAAACAACCGACGGCGTATTGGCTAATGCCGCATGTGTCGCAGCGGCAACAGCGTCGACTAAATCAGAGTGAATTTCGACGTAAGAATGAATCAATCCCAAGCTCGCAGCAAGTGAATCCGCTACTTCACCATACAAAAAAACCGCTTCGACCTTCGATGCAATTGACCGCGCGAATGCATCGAAATCACCCCCTTTGCAACTGCCACCACCAATCCAATACACCCGCCCATCCAAGCCACCGATCGCCGCCAGTGCCGCATGGAAATTAGTCGCCTTGGAGTCGTTCCAAAAAGTCACCCCACCCCAGCTATCGACAGGGCTCAGTCGGTGCGCGGCTAACTGGAAGACATTCGCACTGTCGACTAACGACTCGACGGGCCGATCGAGCGCTCGCCAGAGTGCCACCGCCAGAGAGAAATTGATGCTCTGCGGCGAAATACGAAAAGGCGAATCTGGCGCAAGTCGATCGATTAAGCCAGAATTCTCATTCACCACAATCGAACCTGGAATGCCAGACAGTTTAGGATCAAACGCAAGTACATCCACCCCTAGCACTGAGCGCGCACCAGGACGCAAGCAGGATAAGAGCTGGGATTTGGCCGCAAAATACTCCGCCATCGAATCGTAGCGGTCCAAATGATCTTCGGCAAAATTGCTCCAGATCAGCCCATCGAGCTGTAGCCCATTTGGCAATTCTGCCTGAAACGAGCTGATCTCGCACACCGCAGTCGCCTCGACATGATTCGCCTCGCCGAGCACGCAGTCACTCAATGGCATGCCGATATTCCCTGCCACAACCGCCGTCTCGCCCGCAGCGACGAAAGCATCACAGAGCAAAGACACGATTGTGGTCTTGCCATTGGTGCCCGTGACGCCGAGCACGCTTCCACGCCAATACAACGCCGCAAAACCCAGCTCACTATAACACGGCAGACCCGAACCTTCAGCCACAACTCGCCATGGATGCGCAACCGCAAAGCCGGGACTAAACACACACACATCAAACTCGCTCAGCGAAGCCACACTGAATTCCGAAGCGTCACCGCCCCCACCTTGATCGAACAAACAAGCTTCCATCTTCAGACTCAACGCCAGTCGCCGGGCCGCCTGACCACTCACTCCAGCACCAAAAATCGCCACACTTTTATAGGGGTCTGCCGCTGTATCTACAAATGTATTGAAAGTCTTCAAATCAGTTAAATTTTTAATGGAGCACATATTCAAATTAAACATGCCTAAGAATTATCGCACAGTATAACACTTTGTAGGCTTGATGTGCAAGATGCCACTTGATAGACTAAGATTTCTTAAGCAGTTGTTTAACCACTAATTAATCACTTATGACTATGACACATAAACTTGCCTACACATTCACCTTAGCCTCGCTCGCCGCACTTTTCGCTAACGCGGACACTTTGACGACTCAAGACGGCTCGACTCTAAACGGTACCATCACGCTGATTGATAAGGGAGAAATCCATATCGACACGACCTACGCGGGCAAACTGAAACTCAAACAGGACGAGGTCGTGACCTTTGAAACAGAAATGCCCTTCGTCATCCGCCTCGAAAGCGGCACGACGATGTCCGGCCCAGTTACCGCCTCCAGCGGTGGTAAACTCAAGATTCAATCCGAAGATGGCGTGCTCGAAACCAACACCCGCAAGATCGCAGCAAGTTGGACCCCGGGAGAGGTCGATCCTGAGATCGATCGCAATAGTCGCCAGTGGCGCTACGACTTCGCCTTTAACTTCAAAGGCGAGAAAGGCAACACCGATGAGTTCCATCTCGGCACCGAATTCGACATAAGCCTCAAAGGCCCCGACGACGAGCTAAGCTTTCGCCTCGAATACGAACAAGGCGACAAAAACGACCACAAAACCGACAACCGCGCACTCGGCCACATCGGCTACGAGCGCTTCACCCCAAAGAACATCGGCTGGTATATGCATAGCACCTTGGAAACCGACAAAATCAGTGACATCTATATGCGCTCGACAACAGGCGGCGGTGCTTCCTTCCGCTTAATTAACAACGATGTGCAAACACTCATCGTCCGCAGCGGCTTGGGTTACCGCTTCACTGACTTCACGCCCGAGGACCGTGAGAACGACTCCTCAGCCATATTTGAAGCCGACCTTAAGCACACCTACCAATACAAGAACTTTTGCTCCATCGAAAACCATCTCTACTACTCGCCTGTATTAAATGACTTGGCTAACTACCGTGCAATCCACGACAGCAGCATTAAGATTCCAATTGGCAACAGCGATAGCTTCTGGATTCGCTTGGGGATCAAGAACGAATACGAGAGCAAAACCTCGGCGAAAAAGCGACTCGACACCAGCTACTACACCAAGCTGATCTACAGCTGGAAATAAGAGATCCAACAAACCCATACTTTCAAAATCCCGTTCCTTCGAGCGGGATTTTTCATTGGTTGACACCGGCACCTAAAACTTAGCATAGACGCAGCAATACCTTTTTAAACCAGTACACGATCATGCCTTCTTACTTATTACTTATTCTCACCCCATTTATCACAGCCGCAATCGGCTGGTTTACGAATTGGGTCGCGATTAAGATGCTGTTCCACCCGCGAGTCCCGGTGCGTATCTTTTTCTGGAAATGGCAAGGATTGATCCCGCGCCGCCAGCTTCAGCTAGCCTGCGAATCCGCTGAAATTATTGAGCGCGAGATTCTGCAGCAGCACATGATCCTCAATGAGATTAAAAAAATAAATCTTGAGCCTTATCTGGAGAAAACCGCGCACACTTTAGTATGGGAGCGCATTGGTCCGCAATTGCGTGCGATCCCGCTACTTGGCAGTTTTATAAACGACGGTATACTCGCGAAGTTCGAAGTCATCGCCTGTGCTGAGATCAAAAATGAGGCCAGCCCATTGATCGAAAAAGTTGCGACTCAATTCGAAGCCTCGGTCGATCTCAAACAAATGATTGAAGACAACATCGCAGCCTTCGACCTCGAACGCCTAGAGGGCATTGTCAACGCAGTCGCCAAACGTGAATTCCGCACAATTGAAGCTTTAGGTGCGGTGCTGGGCTTCGTGATTGGCTGCCTGCAGGTCGTATTGCTGTGGGCAACCGGAGCGATTATAATTTGATGAACAACTCGCGAAAAAAGATTGTCCACGCTTTCAACAGCACACATCGTCTAAATAGTATTTTATCCAGCTCACCCCAAACACATAAACTCAAATGAAACGATTCATTCTACTGGCACTGTCGCTCTGCATCGCAAATCTCACTTTCGGCCAAGATTCTGCAGCACAAGTTGATAATATTAAGTTCAAAAACCTTAGTGACGACTGGGTCGAGATGGAAGTCCAGATCAAGGCCAACCGCAACTTGTCACCCGACGCCAAAAACGAGCGCTTCGTCGACAATATAAAGGTCTTGGGCTATTTTGCTTATGTGCGTGACCGCAAAGCCAAAACCTTTGATTTTTACAAAGCCGAAGTCGAAGTCATCTCCATCGAGCAAGGTAAGACAGAAAACGTTTATTTTTACATGCCTGGTATCGTCGTCAAACGCGACCGCCTACCAAAAGTGCCGCCCTACTACTTTGTTGCTTTGGAAATCAACGGCCAAGTACTCCCCATCGACAGCCGTGCTTACTCAAAAAGCACACTCAACGACGACACCATCCGCAGCATGAAGACCAAAGCAGATGCCGAGAGTGCAGCCAACGACTACATCCTCATGCCAAGCTATAACGCACCACTCAACTTGATCGGTGCGCGTCCTTCAAAGATAGCACCACTCATCAGGCGCGAACCAAAGCAATAAACGACTTTAACCGCCTGGCATACAGGCCGAAAACCAGCCCCCACACAAGCACGGTGCAAATCGTCTTCGGTGGGGGCTTTGTTGTGCTTCAATGTTACTTTTAACCAATGGCATCGATAACAACGACGCACTCCCTCGAAAAAGTTTTGGGCATGTTCGCAGACCTGCTGCAAAATACGAGTGAGATGGATTCGTCCTCGCTTGCATCAAGATCGACTCAACAGAGACGAGCCATCCAGCGCCTACAACTCGATTAATTACCCCACAATCGCGGCCACTTCGTCAGCGCTTAGCACCATATGCTGCTCGCAGAACTCAAGCATGTCTTCCTGTAGCGGTGCGACAAATGAGATCGGTCCTTCTGGGAAGTTAAACACATAGCGATAACAATGCAGTGCTTGACGCTTAATCGGCAAAGCCGCTTCCAAACGATCCGTCCAACCATGCTCGATAAACTCGATATACAAGGTCTCATCGGGTCCGTAAATTTTATCACCGACCACACGCTTTTCTAAAAACTCCGCATGCACACGAATCTGGTGTTTGCGTCCCGTCTCAGGCTCAACGCGGCAGAGCGTATAGCCATTTTTTGAAATGAGCGGTATAAAGTCGGTCACAGCGGTCTGCGAGGTACGATCATAACTGACTTCCGATTTAACAATAACTGGCCCGCCTCGACGCCGAGCAATCGGCTCATCCACATGAATCGTCTGATCAAACTCACCTCCAAGAATCGCCAAATACTCTTTCTTCACAATGCGGTTCTGAATCGCCATCTGAAATTTACGTGCCACCGACGGCCGCTTGGCAAAGACGATCAATCCACTCGTCTCGCGATCTAGGCGCGCGACCAAGTGTAGCTTTTCCGCACCCGTATGCGCTCGAACCACCCCTACCAGACTAGACAAAGGTCCATTTTTGGAAGGATGACAGACCAACCAGCCCGGCTTGTTAATAATCAGCAGATTCTCATCTTCCTGTAGTATCCATTCCGGAAAAACTGCCAGATCGACCAGTGGAGCTTCTTCGCCGTATGGATTCATTTCGAATTCCCTTGGTGTGTTTCTAAACGCATTTTACGCAATATGGCAGCGCCGACCCGAGTCACAACGATGATCGGAAATTTACTGCCAAAAAATGCGATTAACTTGTTCCTCCATCCAGTCACCAGCAGCGACTTCCCCTTCGCCAGCGCCTGCAGCGTCAAATCCGCCACTTGCTCGGACGTCATATCGGGGGTCAAACTCGCCCCCTCCTGCATCGGCGGAGTCTCAAAACCTGCTGATTTAAAGAAATTGGACCGCGTCGGACCGGGACACACCACCAAGGTCCGCACCTTCGTGCCTCGCAGATCCTCGCCCAATGCTAATGTCCAATTCAACACAAACGCCTTAGTCGCGCCATAGGTCGCCAAATATGGGGTCGGCTGAAAGCCCGCAATCGACGCTATATTTACCACGCAACCACCGCGCTCCAGCATCTGCGGCAGTAAATGAGCAGTTAGATCCACCACCGCTCGAACATTCAAATCAATCATCTGCAACTGCTTGGTTCGATCCAAATCCTGCTGGCGACCGTAATCCCCAAAGCCACTATTATTAATTAGCAAGACCTCGCCTGCCGCCGCCTCCACTATAATTATATTTAATTGATCCGCAGCAGCAGCGACTGCCTTTGAGTCGCTTAAGTCGGTTGCAATATGAATACCGTTTTGGTCAAAAAAATCGCCGGGTTTCGAACGAGAAAGGTTGCAAATCAGAGCAGTCGGAGCTAGATTTTTAATTGCTTTGATGATTGAGCAGCCAATACCCGACGAACCCCCTGTAATAATGATTACGGATGTGTGTTTCAGATATTCAGTAGGTGTTGGCATATTCAGGTCAATAGATGCCGATACACTTGATCGTAGCGATCAAAATAGTGTTAGCTCTTTTCTTGCTCAGACTTGTCAGAGAGGCGGGGACAATCGTCTTCGTTAACTATGAACCGACAATAGAAAAGGAATAAATAATATATGAAACAACATGATGTCATTATCTCCGGGTTAAATATGGATCTCACTGATGCAATTCGAAATGTGGTCGAAGCAAAAATAGAAAACCTCTTCGAGCACGAAGATCATATTGTCCGCATGCGTGTGGAACTT
>CAZIMR010000078.1:0-6059 GCA_964540215.1 uncultured Puniceicoccaceae bacterium | reverse complement strand
GGATCTCATATAAAGGCGAAATGATTGGCCAAGGCCGTGAAGCTGCGAAGCAACACATCAAAGATAATCCTGAATTAGCCGCAGAGTTGACACAACTGATTATGTCTAAAGTCCACGTTCGTGGCGGTGAATCACTCACAGGTGAAGCGGCGCAAGCCGAGTAGCGCAGCTCTAATAGCAGCAAATGTCTAAACCTAAGGCCTAAATTCTTTGGTTTCGTTTAGTGTAAGTCTAATGCTGTTAAAACAGAACGTGTAATTTAGCCAAAGGTATCAATTTGCTGCTTCCTCCCCCTCACCTTTTTGTGCGAGGAGGGAGCCACGCAGCTATCAAGATGGGCTGTCGAATATGCTTTAAGTGCGAGTGTACATTTTCGGGCTTACCTCCCTCCCCTCATCGGAAAAAATAGACGTTGGATTTTATTTTCGAGGCGTCATCTGCTAGGACTACAAGCGATTGAGCCAACTAATAATCTATGAGTGAAGCGCCATTGTTTTAGTCTCAGCTAAAATAACCCCTATATTTCCGTATGTATATCTGCTTAAAGGGCTTGCGTTTATTTCATGCGTGACTTCCAAGGATATGAATCTGTCTAAATCATGATTTCCAAAAATGTGAGTGATTGTGAGTATCAATGGGGCCTACTGGGTGTTTATTAGTGATTTTAAGCCATCAAAGGCGTGTCTATTATTCACTCTACGTGCCTTACTCCAGATTGGTCCGCATTCATCGTTAAATAAAGCGCTTTAGATGTGTACTTGACGCCACGGCATATGTGACGAACTTTGCGCCATTATGCCTGCTACTGATACAATAGTTGCTCTTTCAACTCCCGCTGGCGAATCGGCGATCGCTGTGATTCGCTTAAGTGGTCCCGCCTGTGCGGAGCTCTCGGCTCGAATACTGGGCCGTGATCAAGCGCTACCGCCCCGCTATGCGCATTTTGGGAGCTATATGGATGTTGCTGGTTCGATCATTGATGACTGTGTCTTCACATACTTCGAGTTGGGTAAGTCTTTTACGGGCGAAGCGATGCTTGAAATCGCTCCACATGGAAACCCATTGATCGTGCAGAAGATTTTGGCAGATCTCATGTCTCGGGGCTGCCGATCCGCAGAGCCGGGTGAGTTTACGCGTACCGCCTTCTTAAATGGAAAGATGGATTTGAGCCAGGCCGAGGCGGTTTCAGATCTGATTCGAGCGCGCTCAGATCGTAGTATCGAGGTGGCGCAACGTCAGCTACATGGTTCAGTAGGACGTAAGATGAGTGAGTTGACGGATCGGCTGTTAAGTGTGATGGCGCATCTCGAAGCATATATCGATTTCCCTGAAGAAGATTTGCCCAGTGAGAATCAGCAAGGACCTGCTTCAGAGCTGCGAAAGTTAATCAATGAGGTTGTGGAACTAATTGACACTCAACGCTATGCAGCATTACTGCACGAGGGGGTTAAGACGCTGATTATTGGTGAGCCCAATGTGGGTAAGAGTAGTTTGATCAATGCGCTGACCGGATCGGATCGGTCTATTGTTAGCGATATACCTGGCACGACTCGTGACTATATCTCAGCGTTCTTGATGGTGGGGCCTTGGCGTATCGAGATTTTGGATACGGCTGGCTTGCATGAGGCGAGTGACGCGATTGAGCAAATTGGCATCAATCATACGATCGAACAGGCCGAAACTGCAGATTTCTTTTTATTGATGTTGAATGCTGCATCGCCCTCCCCTGCCCTGCCTGAATCTCTTTTGTCTCGTATGACGCCCAAGAACACGATCGTGATTGAGAACAAAATTGATCTGCCAAATGTACTTGAGCATCATTCCTTCATGGCGGAATTTCAGCACGCGCGCCTCTCTCTGCTAGCGCACGACGGGCTGCAGGCGTTCCGCGAGCTCTGGATGCAATCAATTGAATCCGCAGTCCAGCAGCCGAATGCGACCGATGGTGTGGTCGTCAATGCGCGCCATGCGAACGCGCTGCGTGAGGCCTGTGATTCGCTAGGGTTAGCTGCTCAGAAAATGAAGGATGATGATTTGTCCGAGCTGATCGCATCGGATCTTCGTGCTGCGGTGGAGTCCATCGGTAAAGTCGTCGGCAAGGTGGATAATGATCGTATGCTCGACAGTCTATTTAAACAGTTTTGTATCGGAAAATGAGTGGTGGATTAAAATTCGGGCCTAAACAGCCCTACGATGTGATAGTCTGTGGCGCTGGCCATGCCGGCTGTGAAGCCGCCCTTGCTGCTGCGCGGTTGGGTGCCGATGTCTTGATGCTGACAGGCAATTTAGACACCGTCGCTCAAATGAGCTGCAATCCAGCGATTGGCGGCCAGGCTAAGGGCCATATGGTGCGTGAGATCGATGCCTTAGGGGGCGAGATGGCAATCAATACGGATACTACTGCGATTCAGTTTCGTTTGTTGAATGCATCTAAGGGGCCCGCTGTGCAGGCGCCACGTGCGCAGTGCGATAAGAAGGCGTATCAGTATCGGATGAAGCACGTGCTCGAGTTACAGGCCAACCTTGACCTGTTTCAGGCGATGGTACAGGGACTTATTTACGAAGACGGCCGTGTTGTTGGAGTACGAACCAACCTCGACGTAGATTTCTATGCTAAGACGGTGGTAGTCACCACGGGTACGTTTCTGCGTGGCTTGATGCACGTGGGCAAAAACACTAATAAGGGCGGACGCATGGGGGATGTCTCTGCAGAGGGGCTTTCAGGGTCTTTTCAAGAGGCGGGCATCGAACTCGAACGCCTGAAAACTGGCACGCCCGCACGTATTCTGGGTAGTAGTATTGATTTTAGCCAACTCGAAGAGCAGCAGGGAGATCCTGAACCCACGTTGTTTGCTTTTTATGATACACGCGGGGTGGATAATGTGTTCCACGTGGAACAAACGGAGCAGGGCGCTCGTGAGTCAGAACATGAATTGTTCCATGTGGAACATCCGGGGCAGCGCAAGCTGGGGTGGTTGCCGGGCAAAGACCAAGTGTCTTGTTGGATGACTTACACGGGATCGGAGACGCGGCAGGTGGTAACGGATAACCTACACTTGTCGCCGATGTATTCAGGGCAGATCGAGGGCACTGGGCCGCGCTACTGCCCAAGTATTGAGGACAAGTTCGTCCGCTTTGCTGACAAGGAACGACATATGCTATTTCTTGAGCCAGAAGGGCGTAATACCAACGAATGGTATATCAATGGGCTCTCAACCAGTTTACCTTTTGGCGTTCAGTTAGACATGTTGCGTAGTATCGATGGCCTGGAGAAAGTCCATATGCTACGCCCGGCGTATGCGGTGGAGTATGACTTCGCCCCGCCGACACAGCTTTTCCCCACGCTTGAGTCAAAGAAGGTGGAAAACTTATTTTTCGCGGGCCAGATTAACGGGACCTCTGGTTATGAGGAGGCGGCAGGTCAGGGGCTTATTGCCGGCGTCAATGCAGTGCAGAAGTTGCGCGGCAGTGAGCCATTAGTGTTGAAGCGTCACGAAGCGTATTTGGGCGTACTGATTGATGATCTAGTCACGAAGGGAACCAAAGAGCCATATCGGATGTTTTCCAGTCGTGCCGAACACCGACTATTGTTTAATCATCCGAGCGCTGAGATGCGCCTGATGGAGCATTCAGAAAGGCTGCAACTTGTTGATAGTAAACGACTAGGGAGAATTAAATTGAAAGCTGCTAAGGTTGCGGAGTGGACGCAGCGGTTGGAACACGAGCGTAGGGCAGGGGAAAGCTATGCGCTGCACCTGCGCCGTTCTCATTCGCAGGACGACTTTCCGCAAGCGTTGAAAGCTGAATCTAAAGAGGTGCGTGGAGAGGTGCACTACCGCGTCGTTTTCAAGGGCTATCTTGAACGTGAAAGGAAGCAGATTGAGAAGATGAAGCACATCGACCACATCCGTATCCCGGACGACTTCACTTACGCCAATGTCAAAGGCCTGCGCAGTGAAAGTGCGCAAAAGTTGATCGAAATTATGCCGCGCACGCTGGGGCAGGCCAATCGTATCAGTGGCGTGAATCCTGCGGATATCAGTATTCTAATGGTGCACCTCGAGGCGCGTCGCGCGAACAAGGTGAAAAAGGGATAGATACGGGTCGAGCGCCCCTTTGTGTCGTGGCGGTGACAATTGTGTGACGGCTGGGTAAAATCGGTTGAATGTCTACACTCTCAGTGTTTATACGTTGACGCAGAGGGACTTATTTTCGTTTTAGCGAAATATGTAAGTGCCTAAAGATTGGTCGTTTCTTCTCGATTGTGAGCGCTTGTTGGACATTAATTCTACAATATGCACACTCTTAAAGCCCAGCGTATCCTAGTTGTCGATGATGAGCCTGATGTCACAGAGTTATTGAAGTATAAATTCGAGCAGGAGGGCTATCGCTGTAAGATGTTGAATGATCCTTTGTTATTTGCCAGTACTGCGCGCGACTTCGAGCCTGAGATCATGATTTTTGATATCATGATGCCTGAGCTGAGTGGTTTGCAGCTGTGCCGCATGGCGCGCGCTGATCCGTTACTGAAGAATGTCCCTATCATTTTTCTGACAGCGCGTGGAGAAACGGAAGATCGGATTAAGGGTTTGGAGCTGGGTGCGGACGATTATTTGCCTAAGCCGTTTAACATGAAGGAGCTATCGATCAGGGTGGGGAAGCTTCTAGCGCGTAGCGCAACAGCGACACCGACGACCAAGGCCATGCGTATCGAAATCAGTGGGGTGGTGATTGATGAGGAATTGCACCAGTTGCGTATCGATGGGGTAGAGGTGATTCTAACTGCGACCGAGTTTCGTTTGCTACAACTATTGATGGAGCGCAAGGGGCGCGTGCAGTCGCGGGAGCACTTGCTCGTGGCTGTTTGGAACTATGACACGGATATTGAGACGCGCACGGTGGACACGCACGTGCGGCGTGTGCGAGAAAAGTTGGGTCCGTATGCACATTTGATTGAGACCGTTCGCGGGGTCGGCTACCGTGCCGTTAATATCGAATGATTATTTTTCTAACTGTCTTGTTGTGCGTGTTGTTGATCACATTTTGGATCTCGGCGCTAAAGACCCGTCGCACGGTTGGGGAGCTGCAAGAGTCGGTACGCTTGAGTCGGTGCATGTTGTTGAATGAGAGCTCGGCTTCGATGAATCGGCTTGGTCTGCCTGGCCTGATTAAGGAAACAAATAGCCTAATCGATCGTCATCGCGATTACCTCGACGTGGAATCAGGGCTTTCGAATCAGTTGGAGGCGATGTTGGGGTCGATCCAGGAAGCGGTGATTATCTTTAATGGCCAGCATGTGATTGAATTTGTGAATGATTCGGCTCAGCGCTTATTTCAGCGCGCGCGAGCATTAAAAGGCGCGCGCTTGGAGACTGCGTTGCGTTCGCCCAGTCTGCTAGATTTTTTAAATGCGTATCGCGAGGATCACAGGTTGAAGCGGCAGGAGGTGAGTGTCGAGCGTCTCGGTGTGGTCCTCTGGTTTGAGGTGTCTTGTGTGGAGGTGCGTGGCGTGTCTGCGCTGCATGCAGGGTCGACTCTATTGGTACTGCACGACATCACGCGGTTAAAGGGGCTCGAGGAGGTGCGGCGCGATTTTGTGGCAAATGTATCGCATGAGTTCCGCACGCCTTTAACAATTATTAAAGGCTTTGCGGAAACGCTGGCGGAAGACCATGCGACTTTACCAGTGGAGACGCGCGCGCGTTTTTTGGATAAAATTGTAAATAATGCACAGCGTTTGCATGTCTTAGTGGAAGATCTGCTGGAGTTGTCGCGCCTGGAGTCCCAGCCAGAGCAAATACAGCCTGTAGTGCAGTCGTTGCAGCAACTATTGGAGGAGGCGGTGGAGCAGTATGTGCCGCGGCTGAATGCCGAGTGCCAGGCAATCAAGCTAAATTTTGATGAGCGGGTAGGGGAGTTTGCCTTTGATCGCTTTAAGATTCAGCAGGTGATTGATAATTTAATCGAGAATGCGTTTCGCTATGCGTCTGATTTTGCTCTGCTGCCGATCTCGGTTCAATACGATGACCAGAAGAACAGAGTGCTGTGCACGATTACAG
>CAZIMR010000077.1:3326-6073 GCA_964540215.1 uncultured Puniceicoccaceae bacterium | reverse complement strand
GCCCTCTGATTCGTTGAAGGCATTTGCCAAGGTTTCACTGCAACGCAAGGCAGCCGCACGACACGACTCTGCGAGCTGAGGATCATCCAAGGCATTGAAAATGAACTCAAGCGCCACGTAGGATGCCCAGCATTTCCCGCCTAAATAAATATTATCACGAGCCTGGCCGAGCGAATGATCCAATGAATCGTAGGTCGTAATCTCACCGCCTCCCTTTGTGCGCGAACTTTCATAGCTCATGAGGCCATTACGACTTCCAGGATCTGGGTGATCGCGGCGTAACAAACTATCAAAGCAACGCTTCAAGACATCCACATGTTTTCTAGCAAACTCGAGATCCTTAGTCTTGGCGATGTAAACGCCCGCGCACAACACCCAGTTCGTCAACTGCTCGCAGGTCATATATGAAAAACACAATCGATCCAAGCCACTGCACTCATAGCTAGAGTAACCCTGCGGACTAAAGTGATTGGCCACACCCATATCATGCGCGAAAGAAATCCCCCCGGGCAGCAAGGTGTCGGGAGCCTCTGGGCTAAATATTTCATCCTCATAGGAGTACCGAGAGACGAATTGGTTCAATACATTACGCACAGTCCATGGGTTAAAACGTAATTCGAAGAACAGCATATCGACCGTCAGATCGAGCGTATTCATCATCAAATACTCACCTTCATTAACGACCCACAGAGGCTTACCGCTCATATCCACCAGCCACTCTGTTGATCCATAATAGCTGCGCGTCGAATGCGCGATCATGAATTGCTGCGCATCACTCAAGCCAGATGCCAGCAGCTCGGCATCTCGCGCCTTTGCCTCTTGAGCGTAGGCATCAAAATGCTCAAGGGCAAATGAAAGAACCGACTCAATCGTATCAAAATACTGCGTATACCAATAGCTCGCGGTCTGATTAAAAGTCGCAACACCGGGGACGTAATAACCGAGTGCGATGCGCAGTTCTCGGCGCTCGCCTGGAGCAACCTTAAAACGCACGCCTGCGACCGGTCCCAATAAAAAATTCGGCGTCGTATGCTGAGCATCCAAGGCACGATCGACACTAAAATCACAAAATTCATCAACTGCTGCATCGGTCGCAAAGCCCATGCTCCCTCGACTCGCCGCACCACGCAGGCCACTCGCCACTCCAGTCGACAAAGGCGCCCAGTATTTATCATTTTTTAAGGCGAAAAACGCATCCCATTCCTCGTCACTATCATTCTCAATTACCAAACTCAGAAACGTCGCAGGACAACTGGCAAACTGCAGCGCCGACTTCTCAGCAACCAGAGGGTCTGGGATCGGGAAAAAGGGAGTCAACACTTCGAGCGTCACTCCCGGTACGCGAAAGGCATCAGTCGCCCAACGGTAATCACGTTCTAGCACATCCTCATCAAACGCGCAGGCACTGCTTCCGCCTTCGGCGCTCGATTGGCTGTAACGCTCCGCATCGTTATCAACACCCTCATAAAAAGGCATTGAGTGGAGGCGCCCCGATGCCGACTTGTAGCCGATAAAGACCGCACTATCTGCGGGACTCCCGCGCTCCATTGCCATCCCTCCGGACGCACCAGCCATACCGATGGTAAATGAACTATGCGCGCCCATTGGCGAGTGTTGCGCATGAAAAGAAGACGTAACTTGCATGATAAATTATAGATAATCCAATTGGCCCCGACAATAGGTACTCATGAACTAAAAATCATAATTAATGAAACCAACGTGGGCGACTGTCAAAGCTCCTAAAATAATAGGCCACGGGCGAGGCTCCAGCGACGGGTTTAGCATCACTAAAAATCCCACTATGATCAGAGTTTCTAGTGATGCGAAGCTCCCTTCGACCCAGACGGAATATGGATGCTTTCGACCATGTCCTGCACCTCCTGTGGCGGATCTGGAGTGAAAGCACTGACCAAGAACGCGACACCAAAATTGATCAACATGCCTACAAAGCCGATCCCCTCAGGAGAGATCCCAAGGAAATATTGATCCGCATGGCCGTCGAGAAACTGGAAGTAAATGATATAGCCGATCGTAAACGAAATACCACAGAGCATCCCAGCAATCGCGCCTTCACGATTCATGCGTTTTGAGAAGATCCCAATCAACAAAGTCGGGAAGAAGGAAGAGGCCGCGAGGCCGAAAGCGAATGCCACGGTCTTCGCGATAAACGCTGACGGCGGATTAATGCCAAAGTACGCCGCCACCACTAGCGCAATAAATGAAGCGAACCGCGCATACCGCACTTCTTCCCGATCGCTCAGATCCGGCTTAATAATCTTCTTCATTAAGTCATGCGAGATCGAAGTCGAGAGCACTAGCAACAATCCTGCTGCGGTCGAGAGTGCCGCAGCAATGCAGCCCGCCATCAGCAACGCAATTACCCACATCGGCAGCCCTGCCATGTGCGGGTTCGCCATCACCATGATATCATTACCAAACCACAACTCGTTCGGGTTGGAATTATCGCCTTTATTAGCCAGCAGGCGTTGACCGAGTGCGCCGATACGCTGCTCTTCGGGCGCGTCATAGACGGGATATGCCGGCGCCTTACCTTGAAACACACTATTGGAGCCGATCTTGGATTTTGCTGGCCCAAAATATTGAATCACACCGTCGTTGTTTTTATCGACGTCAACACCGTCAGCATCGAATCATTTTTTCACAGAAAGCCGTCTTTGGCATCGAATTTTACTTGAAGAAGAGTTGGAAGTGAAGTGTAGAAGCAACAATAAGCACAAGAAAACAAA
>CAZIMR010000077.1:0-3316 GCA_964540215.1 uncultured Puniceicoccaceae bacterium | reverse complement strand
TAAACCATGCAGGCGCTTCCGTGTAGCTGGTCTGGTGCAGGTTGTTGATTAGATTCACGCGCGAGAACGCGCCAATTGCGGGCGCCGTGAGATAGATCACCGCAATGAACAGCAGCGTCCAGCAAGCAGACTTACGCACGGCGCCGACATTCTTAACCGTGAAGAAGCGAACGATCACGTGCGGCAAACCCGCCGTACCACACATCAGCGCAGCAGTGATGCAAAACATGTTTATCTTCGAGAGCTTACCCGCGGTATATTCCTGAAAGCCTAGCTCAAGGTTAATATTATTGAGCTTCTCAAAAAACGGAATGACCTCAGCATCGGCAGTATAGTTACCAATCAATCCGAGCTGCGGGATCACATTCCCCGTCAATGCCATCGCAATAAGAATTGCAGGAATCGTATAAGCAAAAGCCATCACGCAGTATTGGGCGACTTGGGTATAGGTAATGCCCTTCATGCCGCCCAGGCCGGCATAGAAGAACACGATCGACGCACCAATCAGCACACCCGCTGGAATCCCAATCCCAAATAGCTGCGAAAAAACCACACCCACCCCACGCATTTGGCCCATGATGTAAGTCATGCAAATAAAGATCGCACAAATGACCGCCACGCCTCGCGCCAGCTTTGAATAATAGCGGTCGCCAATAAAGTCAGGCACTGTCGCCTTGCCAAATTTACGCAGATAAGGGACCATCAGAATAGTCAGCAAGACGAAGCCACCGGTCCAGCCCATCAAAAAGCGCGACGCATCATAGCCACTTAAAGCCACCGTACCCGCCATCGATATGAACGTCGCGGCCGACATCCAATCCGCTGCAGTGGCCATGCCATTGGCGAGCGGCGACACGCCACCGCCGGCCGTATAATACTCCTTGGTCGAACTTGCGCGGGATTTAACTGCAATGCCAATGTAAATGGCAAAAGAGATTCCGATAAAAATGAAATTTAAGCTATCTTGCGTCATCGTATATAGTCTAGTTATTTACGCTCAGTGTAGCCATGCTTCGCATCGAGGCGGTTCATCAAGAACGCATACACCAGCAGTAGTAGGACGAAACAGATGATCGCCCCCTGCTGCGCCATCCAAAACCCGAACGGTGCATTGCCGATTTGCGGGGCGTTGGCATCCAGCCACTCACGAAAGAGAATGCCACAGCCGAAGCTGGCAGAGAACCAAACGGCCAACAGGCCAAGGACAAGTTTAAGACAAGCCTGACGATGGGCTTGAGGGTGATCGATTTTCATAGCCGCAGAGGTAGAGGTAATTAATAGAACTATGCAGATCTATAACCTAGCCGTGCGTTGCAATGCAATAAGGGATACAGAAAAGTTACCCAACAAGGCTCCGAACACAGCAGCAGAACCCTGAATGCTGCCACGGCGCTCTGCCGAGGCGCTGCATTAAATCCGACCGAAATTTACCCCAACGCCACTTCGTTGGCCCAAATATCTTCGCGCTGCTGACGGCGGCGGATCACATGCGGCTGCATCGCCTCATCGAGCATGATTTCGGCAGCTTCGGGATACGAGTTATAGTGCTTAGTCGACATCGCTGCGCAATACGCACCAGCGCCATCAATCACACACAGATCACCGATCTGGCAGAGCGGCAATGCACGTGTCGCCAACAATTCAGGATCTCCCGGTGCAGGCGTCAAAATATCGCCCGACTCACAACAATGCCCAGCGATCATATAATTACGCGTTTCGCCTGCGACCTCGGGTTGAAGGATGTAGATCGGATGCTGCGCTCCATAAATCGAAGGACGCAGGATCTCTGTCATCCCAGTATTAAGCTTCAAAAAATCATAGCCATCCGCGCCGGTACTGACGACGTCCTGCACGGTGGACAAGACCGCACAGGTGTTTGCCAACAAATATGTGCCTGGCTCAATTTCCAAACGAATCTCGCGACCCGTGGAGCGTGCAAATTCGCGGAACATCTCGGCCACAGGCGCTCCGCACTGCTGCAGGTCTGTGCCAACTTCACTCTCCATACGCGCCACCTTATAACCGCCACCAAGATTGAGTGCCACCACGTCAGGGAACTGACGCACTAGATCCAGGCTCATGCCAGAAATTTTTTGCCATACCGCGGGATCACTGCCCGAACCGATGTGCGTATGAATACGAATCACCTGCAAACCATACTGAACAACAATCGCCTGCACCTGATCAATCCATTCATGCCAAATGCCGAAGCTCGAAGCCGGGCCACCGACATTGGTGCGGTTATTTCCACCAGAACCAGAGCCAGGATTAAAGCGTAGACCGATCGTCTGCCCAGGGCAGGCTTGGCCGAAACGCTCCAACTGACTCAGCGAACAGGCATTGATCTCAATCCCTAGCTCGTAAAGCTCTGCAAAATCAGCCGGCAACTCCTGCGTGCTCAGACTGATGTTTGCCGCTGGTACGCCAGCAGCAATAGCGCGACGCACCTCATGCCCCGAGCTAGCGTCGATCTGTAGGCCCGCCTCATTGAAAATTTTAAGAATCGCGGCATTCGGCGATGCCTTCATCGCATAGCGCGCGGTCAAACCAAAGGCATTCGGAAATGCCAGTACCGCGGCAGCATTCGCCTTCAAAGTGGTCATGTCATACACATACACTGGCGTGCCGAAATCGTCCGCGATCATGCGTGCAGTGGTGTAATCAAGAAATCTGGGCTGCGATAGATTGGCCATGCCAAAGAAGCAAAGGCGGTTCCCGAGCGCTGGCAAGCGTGATGTCGCAAATCCTACACCCCACCTTGCGCATTTCTCGGCCACTTTGATCGCTTCCCTCTTGCACTCGAAACAGTTCAGGATTGTTGTTTGAAGGCATGTTGATTCTCCTATCGCCCGCAAAGTCTCTCGACTACCAAGCCCCGCTACTCACTAACAAAGCGACGCAGCCGCGTCTGGCCGCGCATTCTGCGGAGTTAATCAAGCAGCTGAAAGCCCTCAGCCCCGAAGCGATCGGTACGCTCATGCACATCAGCCCCAAACTCGCAGAGCTGAATCATGCACGTTATCAGAACTACCAGCCGACCTTCACCGCAGCGAATAGCCGCCAAGCGATTCTGGCATTTACCGGCGATGTCTATCAAGGCATGGCTCTGAGCCAGTGGTCCACCGACGATTTTGCTGCCGCGCAACAACAAATTCGTATTCTATCCGGGCTCTACGGCGTACTGCGACCGCTAGACCGCATGCAGCCCTATCGCCTAGAAATGGGTACGAAGTTCGACAATACCCGCGGCAATAATCTCTACCAATTCTGGGGTTCGACCATCACCGAACTCCTCAACAAAGATCTCAAGGCCTCT
>CAZIMR010000076.1:0-6075 GCA_964540215.1 uncultured Puniceicoccaceae bacterium | reverse complement strand
AATAATTCTCAGGTCTGCATTAGACTGCCCCCGCCCGACATTAACCTCGAAACCAGGAGAAACCGTTAGCTTCAAATCCTCCACCTCACTTGCCTCATCATAAAAGACATTTGACTGCCACTGCAAAGAGGAAGACCCGTTAAAGAATACATCCACGCTCTCACCGATCGAAACAAGCGGTGCGGCTTGCGCAGAACCCAGCAAGCCAACAAAAGGAGAGAGTACTGCAAGAAATAGAAGCTGTTTAATTTTCATGTAAAAATAAAGTAGTGGAGATATATTACAAATCACCATCTGAGCAGTAGTAAATAAATTAGATCACCATAATAGAATATATTATTAGCAGTATTCGCACTTAATCTGCAATCAAATAATCTGATTAATTTAGACTTGTCTAGATGTGGGAAATCTGACACATAAAAATGTAATTATTATTTTATATCAATACCCCCGTAATGAAGATTGCACAGAGTAACCGGTCCCGAACACCCACGTACCGCGCAGAGCCGATTCTACTCGGATTCGTAGCGCGAATTAGAGGAGCGGACGGACGTATACATTTTGCCGTGCGCTGGGGGCGCATAGCCTCAACTCTATTAGTTATATTAATTGGCGGATGGGTCGCGACAGCGGGCGCCCTTTTTAGCTATTTTAAATACAAACAGGGATTTAGTGAGGTTACCTTTACGGACATGATTAGCCTCCCCTTTCGCGTCGAGGATCACCGCAAAGAGATGGGCGACTTCCACGTCGAGCAGGGCTTCGAAGAGATTAAAGCGGGCAATTACCGCGACGCACTTCGCCTATTACGCATCGGCGTCATTCGCTCCCCCTCAAACTTAGAAGGCCGGAGCGTCTTGTCAGAATTTTATGAGTTGGCCATTAAGCGCTCGGATGTGGCCGCGGACTTAATGGTCAAAGGCCTAGAACTAGGCGGAATCGAAGATCTCGACTACCTCAAGCAAACATTGGGCTTATTACTGCGCAATCAGATGGACGAGCAAATCCAAGAGCTTACCAATAAGCACCTCCCTGAAGAGCCTGAACTAACCGACATCAATCGTACTCTCGCTTTCGGCGCAGCCAATGCCAACTTCCTACGCGGCAACTACGACCAGGCCGATGACTACCTCATTTCGTATAACTTAATTGAATCCTTAGATGGCCTCATACTTTCATCCCAAATCAGCTGGGATCGCGGCAATCAAATCGCCGCAATCGCAAAGATGGAGTATTCACTCCCTCGATTTCCAAATTCTGGGCGACTGCTCATGCAACTCAGTCGCTATCACCGCGAAATCGGCGAGATCGATAAAGCACGCCGCTATGCAATTCTGCGCAACGTCAAAGATCCACTCAGCGCAGCTCCACGTATAGAATTGCTCTACATTTACAACCATTCCAAAGATTTTGATCGCGAACAACGCGAGACAAAGCGCATGTTGAAGGAGTTCCGCAACGATGAGAGTGCGCTCCAATCGCTCGCAGACTTTGCAGCAGAAACTGGCAATATCGACCTTGCCCGCCGCGCTTACGAAGAAGCGCTGGAGAACGAATTCACCGCGGATTCATTCGCCCTAATTTTAATCGAAGCCCACCTGGTAGGCAATGACTACAGCGGCGCAATCAGCTTTTCCGAAGAGTTGCTCAAAGAAGGTCCCGACTGGCTGACCAAACGATGGGCCATCTTCAACAGCATGCGAGCTGTTGCATCTTATGGTATCAATCGCCCAGATTTGGGTGAAATTTACCTGCAACACTTCATCGACGAGACAAGCACCCCTCCACAGACTTATTTAGCAGTCGCACGGCGCTTCTTAAATGCAGATAGGACTCCACAAGCCCGAAAAATCTTGAGCACAGCGTTTCATCGGTCACCTACAAATCAAAAAATTCTGTCTGAACTCATCAGGCTCGAACTCGAGCTAGGCAATACGGAAAACCTCCAACCCCTACTGACACGCATTTTACAAATGCGTCGCCCACGGGTGGAGCTCATCGTCAATGCCTATAAGAAACTTGGCAGTGACCGGTTCATCTTTACTCCAAGCCGCGAGAGCTTGTTACTCCAGCTCAGCGCAATCCTACGCGAGCGTGAACAAGAGATAGAGATAATTAACGCCTCCTAGAAGCTGCCGTACTAGAGCGCGTTCATTCTTACGAATATACGCCACAAAGCGCATGACTGCAGCAGCACCGTATTAAATACGCTTCGACTGGCGAGCCTCGCGCCTAGCTCAGTTTACCTTCGCCGTGACGATACACCACCCGAACCGCAATCACGCGGCGCTCGTCGACTTCATCAACTGTAATACGCATCCCAGCAAGCGACAAGGTATCCCCACGCGCCGGAATGCGCCCCAACTCGCCGGTAATCAGGCCGCCGAAAGTCGACACTTCATCATTTTCGATCTCAACACCGAGCGCTTCCTCAAGATCATGGATCGGCGTCAGCCCAGAAATACGGTAGGTGTGCGGCGCCCGCAGTGTTCGGATCTGATCTTCCTCGCTATCAAATTCGTCCTGAATCTCACCCACGAGTTCTTCGAGTATACGCTCAAAGGTGACAACGCCGACGATACCACCGAATTCATCCACCGCCAAAGCCATGTGAAACTTCGCCCGCAACATGCGCTCCAAAGCCGCCTCTAATGGGGTCTCCAACTCAAAGGTCGCAACGTTGCGCTTCAGCTTCACTAAATCGACCGCGGCTAATGGCCCAGTTAGGCGAAACATGTCTTTGATGTGAAGGATCCCGACACAGTCATCGAGGCTCCCACGGCACAGGGGAAAACGCGTATGCCCCGCCTCTTTGATCACTTTCAGGTTCGCCTTAAAGTCTTCTTCTAGGTCACAAATGACGACCTGACTGCGCGGCAGCAGAACGTCTTGGACAACCAACTCTTGCATCTGCAAAGCTCGGTTCACAATCTTCCGCACCACTGGTGAAAGCGCGTGACTATCCTCACCCATCGCCCGAATTTGCACATCCAAATCCAACGGATTCAACTCATCCTCGACAGCCACGCCTAGCCGGCGAAACAGGATCCGCTTCAAGCCACGAAAAAAGAGCATCCCAGGGAACGTCAAAATCTGAAAAACCCACAACACCCGATAAGAGCGTTGAATCGCTTTTACTGGGTCACGCATCGCCAACCCGCGCGGAAAAATCTCAGCAAACAAAAAATGCACCGATGCCGCACACACAAAAGACAGCAGTACAACCAACCAGCGCTCAGGCGCCTGCGCCGAGTCAAACAGAGCAAAGAAATCGCTGACTAGCGGCATCAGTAATAAGCCAACCGCGACCGTGCAGAGTGTCTTGCTGAAACGAACTGCACGCCCCGTCCGATCGCTATTCTCAATGAGACGCGCAATGCCACGGCGGCGCTTTAATTGCTCCAGTGCCTGAGTGCTCACCCCCCCGTAGCGGAACTTCACCAAACTGATCTCGCACATCACTAGAAATGCGTGCAGCACCAACATCAGCGCCACCGCGCTTAGTGAAACAAGAAAATTGATCCACGCCCCACTCATCGGACAGTTGCGATCTCACCACTTTCAAGCAACTCACGAAATGCGTTCAGCAAGCGTTGATTCTCCTCCGGAAGCCCAATCGTGATGCGCACAAAATCAGCCATTCCATAGGGCGTCAAAGGACGCACGATTAAGCCGCGCCGCTGCAGCGCTTCAAACACGACCGTACCGCTGCCAACACGACTTAGCACAAAATTCGCCGCACCGCCAATTGTCTCAAAGCCAAGCGCAGTGAGCCCCTCACAGAGCACCCGACGCCCCGCTTCATTCTCGGTTCGGCACATCGCAACAAACTCTAAATCATCCAACGCCGCCGTAGCGGCCACCTGCGCCACTGTATTCACGTTAAACGGCTGACGCACCCGGTGTAGCAAAGCGATCAAATCCGGGGCACCATACGCATAGCCAACACGCAGCCCACCGAGTCCATAAATCTTGGAAAACGTCCGCAGGCATATTACCTTTCGGCCCGCATGAATCGCCGCCGACAAGTCTGGCGACTGCTCCAAATACTCCGCATATGCCTCGTCCAAGCAAAGGATTACATGCTCTGGCAACGCTTGCAGTAATTTCAACAAATCCGCTTCCGTATTCGCCACTCCAGTCGGATTGTTCGGGCTCGCAACAAACAACAGGCGCGTGCGCTCCGTCACTGCATCCAACATGGCGCCTAGGTCATGGCCAAAGTCAGACATTGGCACTTCCACCGGCGTCGCACCAAACAACTTTGTCACCAATTTATAGACAATAAATGCCTGAGCCCCCATCACGACTTCTAGCCCCGGACGCAAAAACGCATGCCCCAGTAACTCAATAATTTCGTTCGAGCCATTCCCGACTAAAATCGACTCAGGCGAGACACCACGCAGCTCGGCGATCTTTTGCCGCAACGCCTGGCAACCTCCATCCGGATACAGCTGCGCGCTCTTCAATGCCTCTGCGCCGGCGGCTATTGCTTTCGGCGAAGGACCAAACGGGTTCTCATTCGAGGCCAGCTTAGCAATATTTGCAGGATCGAGCTCGTATTCACGAGCGACCGTTTCGATTGGTTTGCCGGGCTCATAGACCGGCTGTGTATGCACTCCGGCATTCGCGAGTTCAGCGTATTTCATTGATATAATTGGCTTTGAACTTGCGTTGCCAAAGACCGATTGCAACAAAAACCAGTAACCCACACTTATGAAAATTCTACTAACTGGAGCCTCAGGCTTGCTCGGGAATGCCTACGCCGAAGCCGCCATCCGCCGTGGCCATGAAGTCATCGCACTTTACAACAGCACAGAGCCCACTGCGCGCGGCATTGCGCAGCGTATTCAAATTGACGCCCAAGAGCTGGATAAAATGACTGCCCTCGCCCTCGAGCTCTGGCCTGACACTATCGTCAATTGCGCAGCCATCTCCTCACCTAATGAGGTTGATGCCGACGCGGCACTCGCCGAGAAGATCAACGTCGCTCTACCGCGCCACCTCTCGCAACTATCGACTCACCTCGGTGCCCGCCTCCTACATGTCTCGACTGACATGGTATTCGATGGGCACTCCGCCGAGCCCTACCGCTCCACCGACATGCCCTGCCCGACCAATCTTTACGGGCAGACAAAATTGATGGCCGAACGGGAAGTGCTTGAGCACAACCCAGAAGACCCCGTCGTGTTACGCATCCCCATCCTGATGGGCAACAGCATCAACGGCCTACGCAGCGCCCACGAAAAACTTCTCGCTGCCGTCGCACGCGGCGAACGGCCCAAGCTCTTTTGTGACGAAATCCGCCAGCCTTGCTCCGCCTCCAACGTCGCCGAAGTACTACTCGAACTCACCGAGCGCCGCGACCTGCACGGCATTTTCCATTGGGCCGGCGCCGAAACCATGAGCCGTTTCGAAATGGGACAACGCATCCTTCAGCATTTCGACCTGCCGCTTAATAGCGTGCAGTCCATCTGTAAAAACGATGATCCAGAATACGCCAACCGCCCAAGCAACCTGACCTTTAATCTACACCCGATCGTCAGTAAGCTTAAAACAAAGCCCGCGACCTTTAAAGAGCAACTCGAAGAGCTCACCCACATTGAGCCGCTGAGCTCAGCCGACCACTAGCCACTACCAGCTGTGCCACTCATCATCCTACCCAACACCTTTGGCGACGCCGCGACCAACATGGCCATCGACGCCTCACTGCTCTACACTCTACCAGCAGGGATCGCCGCCTTTCGTCACTACGGATGGACCGAGCCAGCCATCACCTACGGCTATACCCAGCGCAGTGCAGCAGTTGCAGCCACCTGCGCCGAAGACCTACGCCTTTGTCGTCGACTCACCGGCGGCGGCATCGTCGATCACCGCAACGACTGGACATACGCCCTCGCACTGCAAGGCGACCTAGCTGCAGCCGCTGCACCTGCCACCGAGCTTTACGCGACCATCCATACTTGCATTCAACAGGCACTCAAAAAGCAATTGATACCAAGCCAACTCGCGCCGTGCCCACGCCACTGCGACAACCCCCCCCCCGTACTCGACGCCCCCGACCACTGCTTCCTG
>CAZIMR010000075.1:0-6090 GCA_964540215.1 uncultured Puniceicoccaceae bacterium | reverse complement strand
AACTCCTGACCTCTTGCATGCCATGCAAGCGCTCTACCAACTGAGCTAATGCCCCTTAAAGGGAAATTGGGAAAATGGATATACCTCGGTGTCCGTCAATAGAAAATAGTCATTCGGCAAAAAACATCGGACCGCTCCTACGATCCGAGATGCATCGCTTCAAGGTTTGCGCTGTGGATGGCTTCGCGTCCATGGTCGGGCATGGTACGCATTCGACTCTGGCAATGGCCGAACCTCCTCGCACTGGATGCGGCGCTGATCGCGCTGGTCTGGCAGGCGGCCTTTGCTGCCGCACTCGGAAATGAAGTCAGCGCGGCGGCCCAAATCGTGCTGAGCCTATCCGTCTGGTTGACCTACATGGCGGATCGTTTGTTCGACGTCGCCAAGCGCCCACTCCAACAACTGCACTCGACTCGTCACCAGTTTGCGAAGCAACACCGCAACACACTCTGGCGCTGCTGGTGGTGCGTTTTATTGAGTAATGTCGGAATCGCGCTCACCGAGCTTTCAATGAGCGAACTTCGAAACGGCGCAGCACTGCTGACCCTCTGCTTACTCTACACCGCACTCAATCAGGCACTCTCGCGACGCTTCTTTCCTAAAGAACTCTGCGTCGCGATCATTTTCGCTGGCGGCGTGATCGTCTTCCTGCTCCCGAGTGCATGCCTCTGGGCACCTGCGGGTGCATTGGCGCTACTGTGCTTGATCAATTGCTTAATGATCGGAGCGAAAGAGCAGCGCATCGACACCGCTCTGCAAGTGCGATCACTGTCTCGACTGCCCTCACCCCTCATCCACGCTCTAGAGATCAGCTGCGCCCTTTCTCTGTGCTTGCTAAATCAAGTGTGGGCCCTGCCAATCGGCCTATCGCTTGGGGCGCTGCTGATCATTCACGCCAACCAGAAGCGACTGTGCGTTGAGACTTTTCGCGTGCTGACGGACAGCGCCTTGCTCATCGGGCCGTGCGTTGCGTTCTGCCTCCAGCTCTAACTACGCGCCAAGACTAGACGATCACCATGATCCAGACCTTGAGCATGCGCATCCCTAAGCTCCAACCGCAAAGTCAGGATACGCTCCACCAGCTACGCCGCACCGCTCGCCCTCGCATGCTCAGCCAACTGTTGGCTCAAGCTTTGCCCAGATTTAAGTGTGCAGCGCTTTAATCGCTCCTTGCTTGGATTAGGCGAAGCCGATTGGGGCGGGGCATCACCTTTATCGATTCTAAATAATCAAGCGTTTGCAAAAAAATCTTGGACTGACTGAACGATCGTCTCGACGGCAGCGAGCTTGCCATCTCCCTCATAACCACAAGCGAGCATGCCACTCTGCGGTTCAATGAAATGATAGCCACGCGAACGGAGCCTGCTGATGTTTTCTTGTGTCGCCGCATGTGCCAACATCTTACCATTCATCGCAGGCGCCAGCATAACTGGCGCAGGCGTGGCCAAATGAATCGACGAGAGCAGGTCTGGCGCGAGTCCCTGCGCAAATAATGCAAGGCAATGTGCGGTCGCCGGAGCCACGAGAAAAAGGTCTGCCTGATCAGCCAACTCGATGTGCCCGGGTTGCCAAGCCTCACCCTCCTTCCACAGATCCGATGCCACCGGATTACGCGAAAGCACTTGCAAGGTCAGCGGCTGTATAAATCGACAGGCCTCTGCGGTCATCACCGTATGCACCTGTGCGCCCGCTTCGGTCAAGCGACTCGTGATGTCGGCAGCCTTGTAGGCCGCAATCGATCCCGTAATGCCCAAAATAATAGTGCGCCCTTGTAAGTTTAAATTAATATCTGCCACAGTCATTAAATTTGAGAGGAATACAGTCCACCAATAAAACACCAGTAATACACGCTCGACCGCGCGTGATGCAAGCACGCGCTTGACAGTGGGTAAATCCAATGAATGCTCAACAAATGTACGTTTTATTTGTAGAGGCGATACGCCTGTCAGTAGCGCCAAAACTTCTCCCTGTTGGGGACATTAAATAATACGATTGCGGGCCCAACGCCCGCGCATTATAGCCAAGTGAGCCAGTGCTTCCAGTGCGACCCAGTCCGACCCAGTGACGCGCCGCACGTGACCACGTCTCGGAACCCGACATAAACACCTAGAAGCGAACCCATTTTCAGCATGCAAAAAGGCACCATCACCAAATACCGCCCCTTTCAGCAAATTAATTTGCCCGAACGCACATGGCCGAACCAGACGATCACAAGCGCACCGATTTGGGCAAGTGTTGACCTTCGCGACGGCAATCAAGCTCTCGCAATACCGATGAATGTAGATGAGAAGGTCGAATTCTTCGAACTACTGGTCGCCACCGGATTTAAAGAAATTGAAGTCGGCTTTCCCTCCGCCAGCGATACAGAATTCAACTTCATCCGCCGCTTAGTCAAAGAAGACCGCATTCCTAAGGACGTAACCTTGCAGGTGCTTGTGCAAGCGCGTGAACATTTGATCCGCCGCACCTTCGAAAGCTTGGAAGGCGTCCCCAAAGCCATCGTGCACTTATATAACTCGACCTCGCCATTACAGCGCCGCGTCACCTTCAATAAGAGCAAAGAGGAGATCAAACAGATCGCGACTGAAGGCACTCAATTGATCAAAAGTCTCGTTTCAACGCTACCAGGCACCAAAGTTCGCCTACAGTATTCCCCTGAAAGTTTCTCTGACACCGAAGTCGATTATGCCTTGGAAATTTGCGAAGCCGTGATCGATGTCTGGCAACCAACCGCCGCGAACAAAATCATCCTAAACCTTCCAGCCACTGTTGAAATGGCCACGCCGAATGTGCACGCCGACCAAATCGAATGGTTTTGCCGTCACTTGAGAACGCGCAGTACCGCGATTATTTCCTTACACACGCACAATGACCGCGGCACCGGCGTCGCCGCCACCGAACTCGGCTTAATGGCCGGCGCCGATCGCGTCGAAGGCACCCTGTTCGGCAACGGCGAGCGCACTGGCAATCTCGACATCGTGACCGTTGCGTTGAACCTCTACACCCAAGGCATCGACCCCGAACTCGACTTCAGTCATATGGAGCACACGCGTGAAGTATATGAGCGTGTCACGCGTATGCATGTGCCCGACCGCCATCCTTACGCCGGGGACTTGGTCTTCACCGCATTTTCTGGCTCGCATCAAGATGCGATCAAGAAGGGCATGGATTTGCGCCAGAAGGATGGCGAACCAGGCGCGCACTGGCAGGTTCCCTACTTGTTAATCGACCCAGCCGATCTCGGCCGCGACTACGAGGCTATTATCCGCATTAACAGTCAAAGCGGTAAAGGCGGCGTCGCATATATTTTATCCCGCGAATTCGGGCTCGATTTACCAAAGGTCATGCATCCTGAAGTCGGTCTCGTGATCAATGACGCCGCGGATCAAGACAACTGCGAATTGAAATCTGCCGAAGTGTACACAATCTTCCAACGCGAATACGTAAATTTAAGCAGCCCGCTTGAGTTGCTCTCGATCCAGCGCGAAGACTTGTTCGCGACTGGCGAAGTCAGCATCGATGCTCAAATCAACTTTAACGGCGCCCCGCTCACCATCTCTGGTCGCGGCAACGGCCCGATCAGCGCGTTTGTCGACGCACTTCAGAGCCAAGGCTGGAAGCACTTTACGCTCCTCGACTATCGCCAGCACTCGATCGGCACTGGCTCGGCAACAGATGCCGCGGCCTACATTCAAATCCAGCACGACGGGGGCTCGATTTACTATGGTTGTGGGATCAACGCGAATATCGAAATCGCTGGCTTACACGCGCTGGTAAGCGCGTTTAATCGTGCTCATGCAGCACATTCAAAATCACTTCTCAAATAGTTGCCGTCTCCACGCTTGCCTCGATCAGCCGCTGCATTCCTACCAGTTTTCAGCGCTCATTCATAAAGACAGTGCGACCATCGCACGATATCATCCAAACATGGCTCGGCAGTGCGCCTAAGCTCCGATGCATAGAATGCTCACGCTCGGCCAACAATCAAAGGTGCTCGTCGAAAGGATCCTGTGCAAAAATATCGCCCCTCAAAAAATCGACCTAGGCAGCCTTATTTTAGTCGCTGATCTTGACAATGTTATCGGAAAATAAAGCATCCAAGATAAGCCAAGAGTCCGCAAGCCACTCGTTACACGATCACACTTCGCACCACTCAACTTGCTCAGCGATTCGACTACCAAGGCCAGGCTGAGACTTCCCCACTCTAGGCTAAACTCTAATCACTATGAAATTCTCTAAATACCACGCGCTCGGAAACGACTACCTCGTCCTCGACCCAAAAGACGCCAGCAAACTGCCTAGCGAACAAGATACTGTGCGCATTTGCCACCGCAACTTCGGCCTCGGCTCCGATGGCATCCTCTACGGGCCACTTGCCAGCGACCAAGCCGACTTCGGCCTGCGGATCATAAACCCAGACGGCAGCGAAGCCGAAAAGAGCGGCAACGGGCTGCGCATCTTCGCCCGCTATCTCTACGACATTGGCAAGGTCCGCAACGACGCCTTCACCGTTGATACACTCGGCGGCATCGTCACCTGCAAAATTAGCGACGGTGCTGCCTCGATCACGGTTGATATGGGAAAAGTGCGCTTCGCAATGGACCACATTCCGGTCGACGGCCCCGAACGGGGGGATCACGATATTGGCCAGCAACTGAGCATCAACGGCACCGACTACACCGTCTATCTTGCCGATATCGGCAATCCACACTGCGTGGTGCCACTGACTCAAATCTCCGAGCAACTCGCCTGCACAGACGGTGCCGCGATCGAAGTCGATCCGAGCTTCCCGAACCGTACCAACGTGCAGTTCCTCAAAATTCTCGACCGCAACAACATTCAGATCGAAATATGGGAGCGCGGCGCAGGCTACACCCTCGCATCGGGCTCCAGCAGCAGTGCCTCCGCAGCGGTGGCTCACCGAATTGGCCTCTGCGATCGTGCGATCACCGTGCACATGCCCGGCGGCAAGATCGCGATTGAAATCGGCGACGACTACGCAGTGCGTATGACAGGCCCAGCCACCCGCGTGGCTGATATAGAATTCGATCTCGAAGCCCTCGATTTCAGCGACAAAGACTAAGGGCTCTCCAACAATACGTATCAAAGGCAACCTACACTGTGGGCTTTTTCGGTTACCGATTAATCTCACCGGAGGGCACTTGATTTTTGCAAAAATGCCATTAGCGTCCCGCTTTCAATTTTAAACCAATCCAAGACATATTATGAGCACACACACACCCGAACGCCACGAATTTCAAGCGGAGGTCAAACAAGTCCTCGATATCGTGGTGCACTCCCTTTACACGGATAAGGAAATCTTCGTCCGTGAGCTGATCTCGAACGCCTCTGATGCCACCGAGAAGCTGCGCCACACGCAACTTTCAGAGAAAGACATCTTCGATGCGGATCTGGATCTAGAGATCCAAGTCACCTCGGACGAAGAAGCTGGCACCATCACGATCCAGGACTTCGGCATCGGCATGACGCACGGCGAGCTCATCGAGAACCTCGGCACTATCGCACACTCAGGCTCCAAAGCCTTCCTTAACGCCCTCAAAGCAGGCGGCGAGCGCAACGAAAACTTGATCGGCCAGTTCGGCGTGGGCTTCTACTCGGTATTTATGGTCGCCGATTCCGTCAAGGTCTACACCCGCACCTGGCAACTCGAAGGCGACTGCCTCTGCTGGTCCAGCAACGGTGATGGCGCTTACGAGATCGAGCAAGTCGAAGGTGAGCGCCGCGGCACACGTATCGTCTTCACGCTCAAGGATGAGTATAAAGAGTTTGCCCAAAAGGATAAACTCGAAGGCATCATCAAACGCTACTCCAGCTTCGTGCAGTTCCCGATCAAGGTCGATGGTGAGGAGTTTAAGACCGTTCAAGCGCTCTGGCTCAAAGGCAAAAGCGACATCACTGACGAGGAATACAAAGAGTTCTACAAATTCCAGGCCAACGCCTTTGACGATCCACGCTTCTGGCTGCACTTCGCTGCCGACGCACCAATCTCGATTAATACCCTGCTCTTTGCTCCTACTGAGAATCAAGAAGGCTTCGGGCCACTCTTTGACAAAAAGCAGGGGCGTCTGA
>CAZIMR010000074.1:0-6108 GCA_964540215.1 uncultured Puniceicoccaceae bacterium | reverse complement strand
CGCACGTGCGCAACACATCCGAGATCGGCTTCTTCAAGATAAAATCCGAAGGTGCTATCGCTTCTGGCGTCCGCCGTATCGAAGCCCTCTGCGGGCCAGCCGCTTGGAACTGGCTCAACGAAATCGCCGAAAAAGGCACGGCTGAGGAGAGAGTCCTGCGTGCCAAATTAGATCAGTCGAATCAGTCGCTGAGTGAGGCAGAACAAAGCCCAGTAGAGCATGCTGAATTCCCACATATCATGGGTGCGCTACTCGCCGGAGGCAAAGACTACCACCAGATCAATGCCACCGTCAAAAGCTACCAAAAGCATTTGGGCACTCTCCGTGAGGCATGTATTGATGCGGACAAGAGAGTCAAAAAAGTACAAGCCGCTGGTGCGGCCAAGATGGCCAACGCCATACTCGAAGAGCAGGATCTAGCAACTAATCTCGTGATCCACGCCGAAGGCCCTGCTGCGCTGCTACAAGAGTTGATGAATGGCCTCAAACAACAGCAATTTTCAAATGCCGCCTTCTGCATCGTCGACGACGGTGCAAAGCTCCACCTCGGCGCGCTCTGTGGCGACGACGCGAAGGCAGCGGGAATCATGGCCGGCAAGCTGATCCAAACTCTCGCCCCGATTGTCGGTGGCAAAGGCGGCGGCAAGCCAGATATGGCACGCGGTGCAGCTCCGGATCGCGCGAAAGTCAGCGAGCTCGAAGCTGAAGCCAAGGAGGCGCTAAGTACTTAATTCACGGCGTACCAGAAATACTATAGGGCTGCGCTAAGGCACGCCCGGACAACAATACTACCGTTTAATTAACTGGTAATACAATAAGCCTGCCAACGCCAGCGCATGGCCGATCTTACATTCCTTCGCCCATTCAAAGACCTCTGTTTCGGCAACCTCACGAATCTCCATCTCCTCGTGCTCGTCCCATTCGGTGCCATCGGCATGCAGCTCGACATTGTCGGCAAACATGATGTGGCAGTAATTATTAAGGATCGCCGGGTTCGGGCGACAATGCCCGATCAGCCGTCCACTCTCAGCCACATAGCCCGTCTCTTCACGCAACTCACGTAGTCCGGCGGTGACGGGATCTTCACCAGCATCAATGATGCCTCCGGGGAATTCCCACGAGAGCGCATCAATGCCCCAACGGAATTGACGCACTAAAATCAGTTCACCCGCACGGGTGCGCGCAATCACGATCACCCAGTCGCGTGAGTTAATATAGTAAAACTCACCTTCGGTGCCCTTTTTGGGATGACGATAGCGACGCGCACGTAAATCCCAGACGCGACAAGCGTTGAGTAGTTTATCGTCTAATAAGTCCCAGCTCTGTGGAGCACCCACCTCGTCCGTATCGGACATTACTTGGTAGGAATTTGAATCGTTTGACCGATTGCCAAGCGGCGCGGGTTTGCATCTGGATTCGCATCGATAATCGCTTGGACGGGGACGCCAAACTTACCCGCAATCTTGCCAAAATTATCTCCAGGTACGATCACATAACTGCTGGCAACTCGCGGCGCAGCTGTGCTGGGCTGAGATCCAGTATTATTCGATGCAGCACTCACTAGCTGAGTTGATGGCGCTGCGCTGAAACCAGCGGCGGCAAACTCATTAAGCATCTCTGCGGTCTTTACGATCTGCTCGCGATTGGTATTCAGTTCGCCAGCGAGCTTTTTAACTGCTTGTTCGCCCTGCGAGCTATAAACTCGTAGGCGGCTCACAGTCTTGGACTGTTCAGCGATTTGGGCGGCGAACTCGGTAACCTGAGTCTGAAAGCCGTTGATCACTTTTTCAATCTTGGCCGAGCTGGTTGCACCCGCGGAGACAGACTCATCGATCGGGTTCAGCCGTTGATTTGCGGTCAGCCCGAAATACAGGCCTGCACTGCCGAGAACGATTCCCAATAGTGCAAGTGCGGTCGGGACCATATTACTGTGGGATTGATTAGCGTCATCTTCCATAAACTGAACACGCTAAGACATTTATTAAACTGTGCAAGCAAGGGATACGCGATGTTGCCACTGAAGCAAAAGCTTCCCAATTTAGCCACAATGCCGAATCAATCAGAGCCTTCAAAGTGCATCATCCGCCTGCTATTATTACTGCTTTTCGCAGCACTAATAAGCGCTGCCGTGGGTTACTATGCATGGAGTGCACATCCTGAACTCGAATACTGGAAAGTGCTCGGCAGCCATGGGCATGCTTATTTGGAGGCACATCCGATCTTATTTGTGCTGATATTGGCGATGCTACCAGGCCTCGGTTTTCCGCTCAGCCCGCTCTTGATAATCTTCGGAATTGTCATGGGGCCGCGCTTTGGATTGCCTGCAACCTGCGCAATTGGCATTGCCGCGACCAGTGTCTGCTCGATTTGGACTTATGCCTTAGCCTCAGGCCCCCTAAGGGTCTTTTTGAAGACATATCTATTGAAAAAGTGGGTGATTCCCGAGTTTTCAAATAACAGTGCCCTGCGCCTAGGCATTATCATCCGCATCACGCCAGGTATCCCGTATGCCGTACAGAATGTCGTACTCGGCGTGATGGGGATGCGCTTCAAGACCTACCTGCTGGCTTCTCTGCCAGTACAGAGCCTCTACACGATCGGATTAATTATCACCGGCGGCGCCCTTTTCGAAGGTCGAGCCGGGCTGGCGATTACCGGCGTATTGTTTCTTATCGTCATCATCCTCATCACACGTATGTTGAACAAACGACGCCTCAGCCATGTTGGATAATCTTATAAACCCTGCCTCTGACCAGGTATTAAAAGTCACCGAACTAACCCGCCAGATCAAGACGCAGTTAGAAGGTCGCTTCACTCAGATTTGGGTGCAAGGCGAGGTCTCCAATCTTCGCCGACAAAGCTCGGGGCATGTCTATTTCTCACTCAAAGACGCTGGCAGCCAGCTTCCCTGCGTGCTGTTTGCCCGCGATGCCGCTCAACAAGGATTTCAACTGGAGGACGGTATGGAAGTACTACTGTTCGGCAGCCTGTCTGTCTATGCACCGCATGGCCGCTACCAGTTGATTGCAAAAATGACCATCCAAAGTGGCCAAGGCCGTTTGCAAATGGAGTTTGAACGGCTGAAGCAAAAGCTCGCTGCCGAAGGCTTGTTTGAGAAAGAGCGCAAACGCTCACTGCCTACGCTGCCAATGCGTATCGCCGTGGTGACGTCTCCGACAGGTGCTGCGCTGCAAGACTTTCTACGCATTCTCCGGCGTCGCAATTACAAGGGCGAAGTCGTGATATTCCCAGCACGCGTGCAAGGCAAAGGAGCCGAACAAGAAGTGGCCGCGATGCTCGAATATGCGGGAGCGAGTCACAATTTTGACCTCATCGTCATCACTCGTGGCGGTGGCAGTATCGAAGACCTCTGGGCCTTTAACGAAGAAGTGCTAGCACGCGCGGTAGCGGCCTGCCCCTTGCCCGTGATTTCAGCAGTGGGCCACGAAATCGACACGGTCCTGACTGACTACGCCGCCGACCAACGAGCCGAGACGCCTTCCGCAGCAGCAGAGTTAATCTCATCGCTGATGATCGAAGCCAAACAACGCCTAGAGCAAGCCGAGAGTAACTTACTCTATTGGATAGAAAGTGGTATCGCCGAACGTCGCCAAAGCCTAAGCGCGCTTGAGTCGAAAATGCATATTATCGCGCCCGAACGTCAGGTTGAAATGCTCGGCATGAAGCTCGACGACCTCGAGAATCACCTCAGTCAAGCCCTGCAAACACGTCTACATCGCGAACGCACAAAGCTCGCACAACGTTCACAGAGCCTCGCCGAGCATCACCCTCGCATCAAAATCAGTTTAGCACACCAAGCGCTCGAAAACATTCAGCAACGCTTAAATCGCGCAACTAAAGTCGACATACACAGCCACAGCGAGTACCTATCACACCTTCACAAACGACTGAATAACAGCAGCTTAAATTCCACAATGCGGCGTGGTTTCGCAGTGCTAAAAAGCACCGACGGCGCGATTATCAGCAGCGCCCAAATCGGCCAAAGCGTCGATCAACTCACCGCCCAATTGGACGACGGAGAAATCGCACTAAAAGTACTAAAATCAGATTGATGTGCCAGCAAAGGGCCGAGCAACCGACCCAACTACAGACCGATCGACCCTTATTTAAAGACCATAATGGGCCAACATATCTTAAAAGCTTCTGATTGCACTCTGCTGAAAAATCATTTTTATAGGCGTGATTATGAAAGTGAAAGCAACAATCCTCTCCATCCTTACCCTCACCGTAGTCTTTTTTTCCGGCTGCTCGACACCGGTCGCAATCGATCCGATGACAGGCCAACAGCAGACCGCGAGATACCAATCCGGTTACTTCTATGCGCCCATTGCAGCTGATGCGAACGGTGTTTTCTTAAGCGCTATTCGGACCATTGACGATTTGGGGCTTCTTCGTACTGGCGAACTTCACAAGCAGGACTACATTAAGATCTTCGCTCGTCAAGTCGGCGACGACCAAGTGGTCGTGCGCATCCAGCAAATCGCGCCAGGCGAGTCTGAAATCCGCATACGTGTTGGCGCGTTGGGCAACCTGCCACAATCGCAGGTTATCTACGCAAGGATCCGCGACGCATTGTAGCCGCGACTACAAAACCTTTTCAAACCGCCTTTCCACTTGGATCGGCGGTTTTTTTATGTTTGCTTCGACACCCTCGGAATCAACTTTTACACATAGAACACATATGAGCTCACCATTTACTATCATCGGTGTCGGCAGCCCCATCGTCGATGCAATCGCACAAGTCCAAGACAACTTCATCGAACAAATCGATGGCGATAAAGGAGGGATGGTGCTCGTCGATGCCGCGGCCATCGAGAGACTGCTGAGCTCCCTCACCGATACCCCAACTAAAGCGCCCGGCGGCTCCGCGGGTAACACTCTGTTCACGCTCGCACGCATGGGCAACAACACCAGCTTCCTCGGCAAAATAGGCAACTGCCCAGCAGGCGAATTTTACCAGCAGCAATTCATTCAGCTCGGTGGCGATAGTTCCCGCTTCAAAATTGGCGAGCAAGCCAACGGCCAATGCCTCTCCCTTGTGACGCCTGACGGCGAGCGCACCATGCGCACCAACCTTGGCGCCGCGATGACGCTCACACCCCAAGAGATTTCCGCCACCGATTTCGCCGAGTGTGATCATGCGCACATCGAAGGCTACCTACTTTTCAATGAAGCACTAATGATGCGTGTGCTCGAGTCTGCCAAAGCAGCAGGCTGCACCATTAGTCTCGACCTCGCCTCCTTTGAGGTCGTGCATGCGACCAGTGCGATTTTGCCAGCCATTCTACGTGACTACGTCGATATTGTTTTTGCCAATGAGGAAGAGGCCGAAGCATTCACAGGAATCAACGATGATTACCCTGCCATGGCCATTGAACTCGCTAAATATTGCGAGATCGTCGCCGTCAAAGTCGGGGCACACGGCTCCTACATCGCGCACCACGGTGAAGTCACTAAAATTGAACCGATACACGCCGCCAACGTCATCGACACTACTGGTGCCGGTGATCTGTGGGCCGCAGGCTTCTTGCACGGCTGGTCGCACCAACTCGCTCATGCGCAATCTGCAAAAATAGGCTCCATCCTCGGCGCCGCCGTCGTGCAAGTCCAAGGCAGTGTGCTCCCTCCACATGCATGGGACGACGTCATGAGCGCGATCCAAGCATAGCTCTTCACCCTCAAGTCTCAGCCTTCAGCCACTCAAGTTATGGACACCGATCAAATCTCCACACTCATCGAAGACATTGCCAAGCGCGCACGCGCCGCATCGCTCGACCTCGCCACACTCTCGACTGAAGCGAAGAATTGCTTCCTTGAACTGCTAGCACAAAAGCTAGTCGAGCAAACCGATCTTATCCTCCAAGCGAATGCACTCGATTTGAAAGCAGCCAAGACCATGGAACTCTCCGGCCCCATGCTCGAGCGTCTCAGCCTAACCGCTGAGCGTATCGCAGAAATGGCTGCAGGTGTGATTCAAGTCGCAACGCTCCCCGACCCTGTCGGCGCAGAGATCGAGCGTCTCTCTCCACCCAGAGGCTTTGACCTGCGTAAGATCCGTGTGCCCATGGGCGTGATTGGCATCATCTA
>CAZIMR010000073.1:0-6209 GCA_964540215.1 uncultured Puniceicoccaceae bacterium | reverse complement strand
CGCTGGTATTCCTGATGCTGCTGAAGTGCGTGAAAGCGGCCTCGCTTCGCGTGTCTTAAGCGCAGGCACTGGCATTGTTCATCCGACCAAGGAGAGTATGGTAACTGTGCATTACAGTGGTTGGACGCTGGATGGTCAGCTTTTCGATAGCTCGGTGCAACGTGGCGAGCCGACCAGCTTTGGTCTGTTTCAAGTTATTGCTGGTTGGACTGAAGGTGTGCAACTAATGGTTACAGGTGAGAAGCGCCGTTTCTGGATTCCTGGCAAGCTCGCTTATGGTGATAGCCCTCAAGGTGGTGCGCCTGGCGGTATGCTGGTCTTCGATGTCGAGTTAATCAATATCGGTAGTTAGTCGATTCGAAGTCGTGTGATTGATTTCAACAGCCTCCCTTTGTGGAGGCTGTTTTGCTTTTAGAGGAGAAGAACGCTTGAGTTTGAGAGTCGAATCTTGAAACTGCACGGTATGATTAAATCACATAGTTCAATTTTATTGTGCGCGTTGTCTGCTCTTATGCTCGCTGCGTGTGGCACGACAGAGACCACTACACCTAAAGCGGTTCAGGCTAGTGCGGAATCGGCCGCCGAGCCAGTACGTGACGTCGATATAGTGCTGTATACCTCTAAAGGAGATATCGAGGCGACATTGTTTGCAACCAAGACACCGGTGACAGTTGCAAACTTTCTCAATCTAGCGACGCGGGGTTACTACGACGGTTTGACATTTCACCGTGTAATTCCTAACTTCATGATTCAAGGAGGCGATCCGACAGGCACGGGGCATGGTGGGCCAGGCTATCAATTTGAAGATGAGATTCATCCAGCACTGCGGCATACTCGGGCAGGTTTATTTTCGATGGCCAATGCGGGGCGCGGCACCAACGGCAGTCAATTCTTTGTCACGCACAATGCAACGCCATGGCTCGATGGAAAGCACACGGTCTTTGGTAAGGTGACGAAGGGGCAGTCAGTCGTTGATGCAATCCAGCAAGGAGCGACGATCAATGGCATTGATGTATTGAGCTCGACTGACGCACTCTTCAGGGAGCAAAGACAGCGTATCACTCAGTGGAATACTGCGTTAAATGCGCAAGGTCTGTAGGGCAACTGGATCGATACGGCTTTAAATTGTAGCTTCCATTAGCGCTATTGACTACGCTCGATCGAGCCCAACTACTGCTCGTTTGAGCGGGCGTATTTACTCGTCTCGAAGCGATTGACGTGTGCAGAACTTAGGCTATTTTTTTAATATGGAATTAAGCACGAAATACGCCGCAGTGATTGCGTTGATTGACCAAGCCAATGCTGCAGATCCGACCTCAATTGAGTATCAAGGTGAGAGTTATCCGAAAGAGGTGCTCTATGCCGAGCGCCACTTAGCGTGGGCTTTGCGGCTGCAACCGGATGCGGCTGAGTGCTTACGTATTGCCGCCAAGACGCAGCATATTTGTCGCTGGGAGAGCCCACGGTCGAACTATCCGATGAATCGTGTGGGCTATTTGAAATGGCGAGAGAATTTAAAGCGTTTCCATGCAGAGCGGGCAGGGATGTTGATGGCCGCGGCGGGTTACGCTACAGACAGCATCGCGCGCGTGCAGTCCTTGAATCTAAAAAAGGGGATAAAGACAGACGCTGACTGCCAAACCTTGGAAGATGCGCTGTGCCTTTCTTTTCTAGAACTTGGCTTCGATGATCTGATCGCAAAGTATCCCGAAGCCAAGGTTCTTAGTATTGTGCAAAAGACTGCCGTCAAAATGAGTGAAGCGGGTCGTGCCCTAATCTGCAGCATTCAGTTTTCTGGTCCAGGCCAGCAAATTTTGTCTCAGCTTTAAGTTAACCCGTTACGCAAACTGCGTGGGACAAAACGGCTAGATCGGATATAAGAGTCTCGTTCTTATCCACCGATCCGGGCCTATCGAATCTTTGGTCGGTTCCGTCCGTCATCACCAAAGCGATATAAATACAACGGCGTTGGCTTGGCTGTAGAATACCAGTGAACCATAAAAAAGCCACCTATGGTGGATGGCTTAAAATTATTTGACAGATTCATAGCGATTTGAACCCCGACTATATGAACCGAAGATGTACTGCTACCATGCGAGTATGAGTCCATTTTCCAAAAAAAGAGCGCAGCATAAGCTGCGCTCTAGGCGTCAAAGATATAAGAACCGTATCTTAAATAATTTTCCGAAGTTAGGATGCTTCTCGAGCCTTGATTTGTTTACCGAGTCTTTTATAGAAGCTTGGCCCATGGATTTCGCGCATCATCTTGCGGCGATGCTCGACTGCCAATTTGAAGGACTTTTTCTCGCCATACTTTTTAATCGAGAAGGAAGTACATTTTTGCATACCAGGTTCAGGTCGCCAACTGACTGAGTAGCATTCGTGTTTCGTACCGTTCGGGCCGATCTTGGTGGTGCGGGAGACTCCGAGTTCGCCGGTGGTGTTACGTGAATCGGATACTACGATCCGGCGTTGACGTGGTTTTTTAGGGATAGCTTCAAGTTCGTCGTTCAGCTCGTCGCGATATGCTTTCGCTAATTTTTGAGCCTTGCCCTTGCCGCCAGATTTGCGGTCACTGAAGAGTCTTGAGTACGTTTTGCCATTACGATAGCCACGGACGAACCAACCATGAGTTGATCCCGAGTCGATTCGACTGATGCCTTTATTTGCTTTTGATCGTGCCATAATTATTAAGGAGATGAATGTTTAACATAGCTTATATAGGGGATGACTTTAACGTAACCAAGAGGAGTCTAATTTTATAATTAAAAAGTAGAACAAAAGAGCGGTACGACAAGCAGCCAAGTTGCAAAATACGTAGGCTCTATTCTGATGCAAGTTAAAGTAGCCGTTTTTTTGCATATATTATGAGGTTATTTTGCGATCACAAACTAACGCGACGATGAAGAGTTCACTGTACGGTGAATCGAGATTGCTTATTAATGAATTTTTACTCACTTTTTGGTGAAGTTTGATCTGTTTTTTTACATGGTATAAAATTTACTTATAGTGAAGGCATGCTTAGATTTGTTCAGATGAACCAAGATTTTGACATTAAAATTTGTGGCATTACGCGTGAAGATGACGTGGAGTTGGCGCTGTCGCTGGGGGCTAATTACCTCGGTTTCATCGTATGTTCGCAATCACCTAGAGGAATTACCCTAGAGAGGGCGGTGGCGCTGGCTGCCAATGTGCCTGTGGGGCAACGTGTGATCGTCGATGTGGAGACGGCTCCTGATGATCTGCTGCGCTATCTCGATTCTGGCTTTGATCGATTCCAAATCCACGCAAGTTTGCCAATTGCGGAGGCGAGGGTGGCGCGGTGGGCAGAAGTCGTGTGTCGAGATCGTTTGTGGCTCGCCCCGCGAGTCGCGCCGACAGATGACTTTCCCGAATACCTGCTCGGGTATACCGATACAGTGGTCCTCGATACTTATTCCAAAGACCAGGTAGGTGGTACGGGGCACACCGGTGATTTTACGCGATTTGCAAGCTTGAAGCAGCAGTATGATGCTACGCAGTGGATGCTTGCTGGTGGACTGTCTCCGTCAAACGTGCTCGATGCAATCGTGCGTTCCACTACCAGACGAATTGACGTCAACAGTGGCGTCGAGACTGCTCCGGGTATCAAAGACCCTGAAAAGCTGCGCGAGCTTTTCAGGATTGTGCGTGGGGTGTAGTGCTGCTTTCGGTTGCCTACTTAATTGGATGGCGGCCGAGTGTGCCAATCAGTGTCGAGGGGTAATCCTTCGAACTGACGCGCTCGAGTTCATCTTTGGCTGCTGTGAGGCGAGTTTCAACTTTGAGGCCGTTTGCAACACGGGCGTGTGACTGCTTGGCTAGGAATTGCTTTAGATAGTCAACGTTCGCCGTCCAAGACCTAATGTCTTGTGCTTGTTGGCTTTTCAGACGGTCTTGATACCAATCGCTGTTGAGCATCGATTCACGAGTGAAGAGGCTACGGACTTCTTTGGAATTGAGGCCTTTGCCTTCGTAGTCACCGTAAGCCATAATGGTGAGCAGTGCCTTGAGGGGTGGGCAGGCTTCATCGATTGAACCATCAGCGAAGTAATTCAGCGCGACCTCTTGGTGGGCTGCAACGATAGTTTTCATACCTGTGACGAAGGTCTCGAGATCTTGCAGCTCAGGTTGGAGCATTTCCTGATTGATCACCGTCTCAGGATTGTTGAAGACGCGACCGAAGAAGATGCGCACAAACTTGGCTGTAATACGGTAACCAATACGGCTGGCTTGAATGAGTTCGCCATTGTGCTCGAAGTCTTCAACCTTTTCAAGGTAGCCGTGATCGATCAAGAATTTCGGATCCACTTCATGTTGCTGCATGCGGCACCATATCTCAGGGACGAGAAGGCTGATGTCGTGATCGACTCGGTAATTCGGGCCAACATACCCAGCTGCGGTAATGAATGCAGCTTGCTCGGTCGCTAAATAGGAGACCAACGCGTTATTTATATCGTAGACTGGGAGTAAGGCATTGAAAGGTCCCTTGGTGAGGGCGCCTTCGGATCCAGCACCTGTGGTGGATGGGGATTTGCCAGTGATACTTGCGATGAATTCCATAAAGAGCTCGGGCAGCTCCATGTGGTGAATAGGGCTATTCACGCAAAGTGGCATGACGCCTGCCTCAGGTTCGGCTGGGTTGTTACGGCGGCCTGGTAGGATCGATGTGACTGGGCGTAGCAGCGGCGAATGTGCATCTTGGCGGCGGAATAGGCGCGAGCTCATATCTGCCAAATAGACTGAACGCTGATCACGCAGGTCCGGGCGGACTTGCAAGTAGCGTGGATTTTTCGTGGGCTTGCCATCAACTAGGCGAGGATGCGCGTTGGTCGAATAGTAATCCGGGGATGGATTGGCATCGAAGTCGCGAATCAAACGTTGCATGGTTTCAGTGTATTGGCCAAAGCGAATCGCATCTTCGATCTCTTCAGTCGCATCTTCACGGTTCATCGGCTGGTAGTTACTCAGGAAACTTCCAGCTGAGCTAAGATCGATTTCTGCCTGCTTATCGTAGCCACGGATGATCGCGTCGTCCGGACGTTGAAAGAAGCGGTATTCGCAGTTGTGCACGAACTTCGCGGATGGAGCCAGCCAGCCTGGAGGGAGGCTTTTGAGGTCCTTGGTCGGTGCCACAACGGACGCAGTGATATCGTCTTCGAGCGAAATCTTTGCCGCTGGCATAAAGTCCTTACGCAGCCCAAAGGTCCGCCATGAGCCATCTGTAGTGTAACCGATACGGAGATATTGCGTCAGTATTTGCTGCTCACGGTAACGCAGAACGTTGCCTGGCTCGCCGTTAATTAAATCGACGTTAAAGCGTTTGCGCCAATCGTGACCCCAGTGCGCTTTATAGAAACGCTTAATGATGAGGACGAGTTCTTTGACCTGTTGCGGGATGTTTTTCAACCACGCGTTATATTCATCCGAGTAATCAGTTTCGGAAGGGGTGAGTAATTTTATTACTGAGCCAAGTGACCGGTCCTTGGCTAAAATGGTGCGCGAGGGAGCGGTTTTTTTCATCTTATTGATGAAGCGATCACCGAAATCTTTGCAGATGATTTCTTCTGCTAGATCGAAGTCCTTTTGGAAATCACTGACAAAGACGGGGCCGGAGATAATTGCGTCGGAAATCGACTTTGAGATTTCTGATTTACCACCACCAGAAACGGTGGAGGGCTTGTGGCACACGCGACTCTCGGCAGTGTGGCCAACTAGTCGCCAGCGACGCCCTTCGCCTGGCTTGACCATTTGCACCTTGTAGCCGGATGGTAACACGTAGGTAATGTTCGGCAGAAGTTTGATGGTTTGCTCGACGCCGTCGGTCACCCAGGTAATACACTGGGAATTCAACTCAATGTGTGCGTCTTCGGGAATATAGAAGATGTCATCGAACTTCTTGTCGATCGCGTAGCCTTTGGGCTTGAGGTCGATTAGGTCCGAGTAGCGTGCGATCAGGCCCTCGAATGTTTGGTCGACTTCTGGATAATATTGGCTGAGTTGGAAGTCTTCGCCGAGGTCATAACCGGTGAAGGCAAGTGTGCCTCCTGCATGTTCTTCTTCGGCTAGGCCATGCAGATTGGCCGCGAAGCCGATCTGCGTTTTGACCTCCTTCTTGCAGTAGCCAAAGTAGTTGTCGGCGATCGCTGTAACAATGCGACCCGATGCATCGCGGCAAGTAACCTTAAAGG
>CAZIMR010000072.1:0-6219 GCA_964540215.1 uncultured Puniceicoccaceae bacterium | reverse complement strand
CGGAGCCACCTGGTGAAGCTTGGCCGAAGATCAGACTATTGGCACCTTTTATAATATCCACACGGGCAATGTTATAAGGGTCCGTTGGCAGGTTGCGCTTAAAGAAATTAAAGCGTGAAAACGAATTGCGAAAGCCGCGGATCCGAATGCGGTCCAACGAGAATCCATTGGGGTCCTCATCAATCGAAGCACTCACCATCGCCAGATCTTCCGCGCTGAGAATATTCAAATCGTCCAGCAACTGCTCGTTGACGATCGACATTGAGATCGGCGAATTTTTAACCAACGTATTGGTTCGTGTGACTGAGGTACTGTTAGCCGAGTAATAGCCTTCATCCTTATCACTGGAAACCACAAATTCGGGCAAGACATAAACATCTTCCTCCTCATTTTCGGCGCTGGTGGCTTTCGCCGATTCTACCAGAGACTCATTAGTATCAGGGTCCGTTTGTCCAGTGGTGCTCAGCGGCACGGCTAGCAATCCTGCAAGGGTAAGACGTAGCAAATCTTTCATAAATATGTAGTGGCTATGATGTTGAATAAAGTTTGTGCTGCTTTCAAATTGTAGTTGACGAGAGTAAAACCGTACACTATGCAATTTTATGCACGCAGTTGCAAGCAAGAAATTAAATAGTTTTTATTTAATTCTTCAAAGAACTCTAATTTGAACGAGCGTATGCATACGCAACATTACGCACATTTCCTATGAAAACACAGCTCCCATTATTCGTCACAATTCTTTTACTCCATTTGACAACCGCGGTTCACGGCAACGTTTACGAAGGTTTTGACATGACTGATCAGAGCTCAGCTCTGCTAGCTAGCAGCGATGCGACTCGCATCGGCAATACTAGCAGCGGATGGCGCAGCACTTGGCAAGTAACCGCTGGACGGCCCCTCCTGGTCGCTGAAGATTTAGAGATAAATGGACTTAATTCCGTCGGCGGCTCGGTGCTTCTCATCGGCGAACGCAAACCAAATTCGATTGGTAAAGGCGTGGCCATGCGGCAAATTGTTAATAGCTATGAAGGCGATGTTTACGGCAGCTTTCGATTTCGCGCAGGCACATTAAGAAAAGAGTCGTCGTTTGGCTTATTGCTCTCCATCCCGAGCCCAAATCCGCTAACTCCACGCTCAGCGACCTTTGCATTTTGCCCAAAACATTGGGGCTCAAAATATGGCATGTTAGCCGCTGGCAAACAACGTGTAGAAAAAAGCGCAATAGGAGCGCCTCACATACCAAACTCAACCTACCTGGTAGTTTGGCAGCTCGAAAACTTGCCTGCCCCGGGTAAGCGTAAGACGATTGTTCTGAACATGTGGGTGCTAGGTGAAGACCAAGCGACTCACTTTGCCAGCAATGACTTTTCTGAATCCGCATTGCGCTCAGCGGAACAGGGTGCTGCGCCCGAACAGGTCGCTCAATATATTCGTAAAGAAATCAAGGACTCTGCCCGCGGCTTGTTTGGTGGCATGATTGCTTCATGCTTTTCAGCCGGAATGCCTAAAGTCACATTTGATGAAGTCCGAATCTCGGACGAGAGTGTTGCTGATGCTGTAGGATTAAACCGTTAGTAATACTGCGATTATCTTTGGTCACATAAAGCAGCATATATATTCAAGTGCGCTTTCAAAGCTGGACTCGATCAATTCGTGGACAGTTCCTTTAATTCATAGACAGCTGCTTTGAATTTTACAGCATAACAGTTACTACCCGCTATTTTATTATGAAACGAACTCTTCTCCTATCATCCCTCCTGCTGATTGGTGCCTTGCGCGCAAACGGATCTGCTGAAGCTATCGCCATCACAGAAAAGAAAATCGACAAGTGGGTCGAAACACGGCGAATCATCGCAGACGAGCGTGCCAGCTGGCTGGGAGAGCAAGGAATGCTAGAAACCTCAGGGAGCTTACTCAAAGAGGAACTTGAGGCGCTAAAGCGCTCCGTTGAAATACTCGCCGAAACGAGCACCGCAGCAGATGCCGAACGTGAAAATCTGCAAGCAGAGCGAGCAGAAATTGAGGATGCTAACGAGATGTTGGCAGTCAAGGTGCGCTCCTTAGAGGTCGCCATCCACGAACTTTCAACGCGCTTCCCCTCCCCCCTATTGATTAAAGTGGCTCCATTGCTGCAAAACATTCCAGTAAAAGGATCCAGGACAAAAAAGGTCTTGGGCCAACGCCTACTCACTGTCCTCGGCGTGCTCTCTCAGGCAGAAAAGTTTAACGGCACACTCACCCTACAGACAGGCGCGCGCGACATCTCTGGTACTGGAGTTCAAGAGCGAGTCACCACCCTCTACTGGGGATTGGCCTTTGCGGTCTATGTTGACGACGCGGGCAAGTTTTCCGGTGTGGGAGTACCAGGCCCTGACGGCTGGGAGTGGTCAACGCGCAACGAATCCGCAGCAGATGTACGGCGCTTTATCGCAACCTACTCAGGCGAGACCGATCAGCTCGACTTCGTAAATATACCTGTAGAGATCCGTTAACCTCCAATTTCCTTTACTCATGCATTCTTACAGCAAAATTAAAACTGCCATCCTCCTCGCGGCGAGCATCTGGGTCGCGTATTGCGGACAAGCCCAAGCCTTTAACCAAGCACAAGTACGCGCTGATGAGGATTTACGCCAAGCGATTGATACGCTGAGCCAAGTACGTCAACAGATTGAACAGGATAAGCTGCCTTTATCGACTCAAATTGCGACATTGGAGGCCGAGGTGATCGAAGTTCGTCGAGAACGTAACCGTTTGCTCGCTCAGCGTGATAGCCGCACACTCAATTTGGACAATCTGCGCGGCCGCGTAAGCGTCTTGCGAGAGCAACAAAGCTTCATCGTAAACCGCCTGAATGAGTTCATCGGAGAATTTGAAGCACGCATCGACCTAAGCGAACTGCCACTCTATATGAAGCAACTTGAAGACGCTAAGCTGGTGCAGGACGATATAGATGTAAGTCAGCAGCAGAAGCGCTTGAAACAAATCGAGCTGGTCGAAGTAACGATTGCAAGAATCAACGCGGCCCTAGGTGGACACCGCTACGAAGGGCAGGCGATGACACCCGAAGGAAAGCTCGAGTCAGGTACCTTTGTAGCCGTTGGCCCACAGGTCTATTTTGCCTCCCACTCAAGCGCTACCGCGGGCATCGTCGAACGCGAAACCAATAATCCCGAGGCTGTTGTGGCATCCGGCTTCACAGCAAAACAAGCCGAAGCAATCCAAGCAGTCGCGAACAACGCCACGGGCGAATTACCATTGGACGCCACACTCGGAAAAGCTCTAAAAAAAGCCAAAGTGCGTAAAACCCTGATCGGACACATCCAAGACGGTGGCGCCGTTGGTTACTGCATCATAGCACTGGGCGGACTTTCATTCTTACTGGCGTTATTCAAAATTCGCGAAATTACATGCTTTCAAACCGCCAAGCCTTCGGCTGTTAATGGGGTCTTGGATGCGCTGATTGAGGGCGACAAAACAAAAGCACGCACGCAGGCCGAAGCGGTACACGGCGTCTGTGGGCAAATGCTGTTGGTTGGTTTGGAACGCGGAACGGAGCGCCGTGAGATCATCGAAGAGCTTTTATTTGAAAAGATCCTCGAAGTGCGCCCTAAACTAGAGCGCTTTCTCGCTTTCCTCGCACTATCGGCCGCGGCCGCGCCATTGATGGGCCTGCTCGGAACAGTGATTGGCATGATTAAAACCTTTCAGCTGATTACTATCTACGGCACTGGTGACCCAAAGGGCTTGGCTTCAGGTATTTCCGAAGCACTGGTGACAACCGAGTTCGGCTTAATTGTCGCGATCCCAGTGCTCGTAGTACACGGGCTCCTATCACGCATGGCACGACAGAAGATTGGAGAGTTGGAGCAAGTCGCCATCTCATTCGTCAATGGCATGCACAGCATTCAGAATAAAGAGGCGTAAGCATACCGCGTATAATGGAAGTCTCCTTGCAGAAAATTTTTGATATCTGGCTCAGCGGTGGCTGGGTAATGGCTCCGCTGTTTCTACTTGCCTTCCTGTTATATACCCAGGCCTTTCGGCTAGTGCTGCATATCGCGCGTACGAACCTGAACGGCAAAGAGGAATATGCCTGGCGCGAATGGGTACTCGAGCCACAAAAAGCAAAGGGGCGGCTCAAGGAAATCATCCGCTACACACAAGAGAACACCAACTGCATAGAGACCGTGCGAAACCGATTCGACGAAGTCCGCATGGCTCAGTTGGCAATGATCCAACAACACCTGAAATTTGTAAAATGCCTTGTAGCCGCGGCTCCACTACTCGGCCTACTCGGCACCGTCCTCGGGATGCTACAGACTTTTTTCGGCATTGCGACTAGCGGAGGCGCCGAAACGGCCACCGTAGTCGCCTCAGGGATCTCCGAAGCGCTGGTAACTACAGAGACCGGGTTAACCATCGCATTGCCTGGTTTGTTTCTGGTGATGTTTATCCAACGACAGGCACATCAAATAGAAGCCAAACTCTCGCGGCTGGAAAGTCTTACAATCACTTGTCTTAATTTGAAGGCGAAAAAATCTTTAACTACTTAGCACTATGCCCCGTCGAAGTTTGTTAGATGAATCGGAAGCTGAGTTAGAGATCAACCTCTCGCCGATGATCGATTGCATCTTTATCCTGCTCATCTTTTTCATCGTTACCACAGTCTTCGTTGAAGAAGCGGGCATTCAATTGAACAAGCCCGACAGCTCAGTGCTACCCTCCAACCAAGAAAGCGAGAACGTGACTTTCATTATTACTGAACACAGTAAACTAGTCTACAAAGGGCAAGAAGTTGCCCTAGCGCAGGTGAATGAAATTGTTCGCAATGGGCTCGAAGGTAAAGACACTCCAGTCAATATCGAGGCTAGCGGAAAATCCCACCACGGCTTACTCGTAGCTGTCTGGGACAGAGCGAAACAGGCGGGCGCAGAAAAACTCAGCTTCAGTACCATTGACTAATATGGCTTACCGCAGATCCATATATGCCACAGAGGATGAAACGGCAGAAATTAACCTTTCGCCGATGATCGACTGTATTTTCATCCTACTTATCTTTTTTATCGTCACGACTGTCTTTGTTGAAAAGCCGGACGCAACGATCGAGAAGCCGTTTGCACTAACCGATGAAAATTTAGAAAAAAACAGCCTTATTCTGGCAATCACCGCAGATAATAAAATCATCTACGGAAATCGCGAAATCAGCTTGGCTGGCGTGAGCCTGCATGTGAAGCAGAACATGTTGCAGAACGAAATGCCCGTGATCATACAGGCGGATTTAAATGCCGACCATGCTGTATTCTCAAAAGTCTGGAGCGAATGCAAACGCGCCGGGGCAAAGAAGATCAGTATCTCCACACTCAAGGACTAGGCACGGATGAATTCCCACACATATTCCACACCGACCTCCCGCCGCGACATGCGTATTGCGATGGCGCTAGGCTTCATAGTCTCTATCGTTATTTTCATAGTGATGGCTCTCGCCCAAATACTCGGGGACGTCCAAAAGCCAGTGCAATCTTACAACGAGCAGCTGGTCGCATATACCCCACCAGCAGTCGAAGATCTTGAAGAAGACATTCAAGAGAACGAGCCTGAGCCAGAACCACTGGACACGATCGAAAAAGATCCACCCAAACTAAGTTTGGATCAACTCGATGTCGCCCTAAATCCTGGAACTGGAGGCAACCTCTCCAGCTCCGACCTCTCCGTTCCAGACTTCAGTGCTGGGGCTCAAGCACTGTCCATGGACTTTATTAATTTCCGTGACTTAGATAACAAACCCCGACCCACCCGCCAAGTTGCACCCTTTTACCCGCCAGCCCTGAAAAACCAAGGTATCGAAGGTCGAGTCTTGATCCGCTTCAGTATCGACAAACATGGTAATGTGGTCGACGCCACTGTAAGGAAGTCAGACCACCGAGCTTTTGAAGCCCCGGCAGTGGATGCGGTTCGGAAGTGGAAGTTTGAACCTGGTATGAAAAATGGCGAGCCCGTGCCCTTCACGATGATCGCCCCGATCGCCTTCTCCCTCGATAGTTAATTATTATGAAAAGCACCTTGATCCGTACCCTCCTGCTGCTGGCATTCGCATGCACAACACAAGCACAGATCCCCATCTCACAGGACATGCTTAAGCGGACATTTAATGACGCCGCCTTCGTTGAGCGCTTCATTGGATCCTACGCTGCGCTGGCCGCACGCGAGCCCAGCCCGAAA
>CAZIMR010000071.1:0-6271 GCA_964540215.1 uncultured Puniceicoccaceae bacterium | reverse complement strand
GGCCTGCCCGGCGTTTCCAGTCAAACCAACCACTGAAGAAATATTGATAATACGCCCCCAACGTTTGCGGGTCATGGGACGCGCAAGGTGCTTGATCCAACTAAAGCAGCTCGTAAGATTGGTATCAATCACATCACTCCAGGCATCATCGCTCATGCGGAACAGGAGTCCGTCTTTGGTGATTCCAGCGTTGTTGACTAGAATGTCGATATTGCCGTGCGCTTCTAGGAGTTGCTCTGAGGCAGCCAGAACCGCTGCATTGTCCGCAACATCAACTGCCAGCGATTCAGCAGAGCCGCCAGCGGCATTAATTGCATCTGCAACCGCGCCACAAGACGCAGCCGAACGGCTCACGCAAATCACATGATGCCCTCTTGTTGCAAGTAGCTCAGCAATGCTCTTGCCAATTCCGCGGCCCGCTCCAGTGACGAGAGCTATTTTTCTATCAGTTGTTTCAGTCATTCAAAAAGTAAGTTCGCTTTCTATAAGAGATAAAGTCTTCCCCATTATTTCGACTCGGGGCAAGCACGAATGTTACTTTTATCGAGCAATATTGACAGCAGAGCCGGAAGTAGACTCAAGTGCAGGTATGTCAAAGCCCGAAGAACAGCGCATTCAGAAAATTATAGCCAACGCAGGCATTTGCTCACGTCGTGAAGCAGAGCGTCATATCGAAGATGGTAATGTACGTGTAAACGGTAAAAGAGCCGAACTTGGCGACAAAGCGCTCCCAGACGCAGCGATCTTCGTAAACAATAAGCCAATCCTACACAAACAGGAGCGCTCGATCACTCTAGTAATGAATAAGCCAAAAGGCTACGTCTGCACCAACTCAGACCCCTTTGCTGAGAAAACGGTCTTTCAACTCCTGCAACCCGACCTTCAGCGCCTGCGCCTCTTTTGTGCCGGCAGACTCGATAAAGACAGCGAGGGCCTACTGATCATTACCAACGACGGCGACCTCGCCAATAAAATCGCTCACCCGAGCACCGAGATCACCAAGCGCTACCGCGTCGTGCTCAACAAAGATTTCAAAAAAGCAGACATACCAAAGCTATTGGCTGGCGTAGAATTCGAAGGCGATTTCCTCAAAGCGGAGAAAGTCATCCCCGCCCCCGATTTAGGCGAAGGTTCTGCGCGGCGCGTCGAAGTGCATCTTCATCATGGAAAAAAGCGTGAAATTCGCCGCCTATTTGAAGCACACCGCTATTTTGTTAAAAAATTGGTCCGCGTGCAAATCGGTGGCATTATTTTAAAAAATATTCCTAAAGGCGGCATCAAAATACTAGGCAAAAAAGATATCGAGCGCCTCTTCACCAAATAAAACCTCACCAGATTACCCGATCATAATTGCATGATTTAGATCTGCTGAACAACTCCCCGCGCAATGACAGTACTGCGTAACTTGGCCGGCACTCTAGTTTGCGAAATGAACCACACAGGGCCACGCTTTCCAGTTCGTCTCAAATCGCCGACTGGCCAACACACTCTCTGCGTCGACCAGACTCCACTATTTATCAACGATCTGCGCCCCTGGCTAAATCAGAAAGAACAACTCATCGGCGAAATCAGGCCAGTCGTAGCGGGTAGCCAAGAATCAATAATCAATAACCAATAATTCAGGCTCGCACCATTCGCCTCACAGAATAAATTTTAACATACCGCTAAATTTTAACAAAAAATCCGATCAACCCATCACTCATGCAACTCATAGACGGCAACGCAATCGCAGCATCCATTATTGAAGAACTCACCGTCGAAGTCGGCACGCTTTCAGGTAAAAAGCCTGTGGTCGCTTTCATTCGCGTCGGCGAAGACCCAGCCTCGGTCTCTTATGTGCGTAAAAAAGAAAAAACTGCCGAAAAAATCGGTATCGAAAGCCGCTTAATACTGCTCCCCGAAAGCATTACACCAGAAGAGCTGTTCGCTCAAATTGACGCACTCAACGCAGATTCAGACGTCAATGGTATCCTCATTCAAGCGCCACTGCCAAAACACATCAACGAAACCGCCACTTTTAACCGCGTCCTCCCAGGCAAAGACGTCGACGGCTTCAACACCGTTAACATTGGTAAACTTTGCCAAGAAGACAGCAGTGGCTTCGTCGCCTGCACCCCTGCCGGCATCGTCCAACTGATTAAGCGCAGCGGCATCGAAACTGAAGGCAAGCACGTCGTCGTGCTCGGCCGCAGTCAAATTGTCGGTAAACCAGCCGCACTACTCATGATGCAAAAAGCTTGCCCCGGCAATGCCACCGTCACCGTCTGCCACTCTCGCACCGCCGACCTACCCAGCATCACTCGCCAAGCCGATGTATTGATCGCAGCGATTGGTCGCGCCAATTTCGTGACTGCAGACATGGTCAAAGACGGCGTCAACATCATCGACGTCGGCATCAATCGGGTTGAAGACGCCAGTAAGAAGAGCGGCTATCGCCTCGTTGGCGATGTTGAGTTTGCCAGCGTCTCAGCCAAAGCGGCACACATCACCCCCGTCCCAGGGGGCGTCGGGCCGATGACAGTAGCCATGTTGATGCACAATACTCTACGAGCTTTCAAAGCCAGCCAGGCCACTTAACCATGAGCAAACAGGACGCTCCATTAGGGCCAACATCGATCAAACCAAGCAACCCGCTCGACTCAGTATTAAGCGACAGCGGGCCGATGCCACCGGCGCGCTTTATTATTCGTGCGCTGGCATTCTGCTTAGATTTAGCGCTAATTATTGGCGTCAGTGCATTGATTTTAAAAGTGACGCTTTTCGAAAACTACCCCGATGCGGCTTCAATTTGGGCAGATTACAACGTCGCCATGCAAAACCTTGATTATGCAAAACGCATGGTTTTCGACATGAGCGGCACCAACGCTGAACTGTTTGAAATAATTACCTATGTCCTGAGTACGACGATCACAGTGGCCTGGTTTTACTTCTCCGCGGGAGAAGCATTCTTCGGCGGCAGTTCACTCGGCAAACGTTGCTGTCGGCTTCGTAGCATCAGCACCATTACACTCGGAGAACCGACGATCTTTAGTGGCATCGTTCGTGGAGGTCTAAAAACAATCATGCTCTTTAGCTTTGGTATAATCGGCTGGGCAGCACTATTGATTCCACTCTGGTTCAATAAGCGCCGCCAAATGGGCCACGATTTACTAAGTCGAACCGCCGTCATTGACGAAACCCAACTCAATGTTGCTGAACCACTTACAAATTAATCTACAAATCCTAATTAATTTTTTCTGTTTTAACTTACGAAAAAGCAGGCTATACTTTTTATATATTTACCAAGTAAGCCAAGCACTTCATTCGTCCCCTAAACTAGCCTCCTTTTGAGCACCAAACGTAAGCCCAAAATACTCGTTGTCGACGATCAGCCGATCAACATCAAGCTGCTGCAATGCAAACTTGAACGACAAAACATGGAGATCCTCGTCGCTTACAACGGACGCGAATGCCTGAACATTGTTAAAAAAGATCTCCCCGACCTAATCCTACTCGACATCATGATGCCCGAAATGGACGGCATCGAAACTTGCCAACATCTGAAGGCAAATGCCGCGACTGAGGCCATCCCCATTATTTTCATCACCGCGAAAACCTCGAAAGAAGATAAGCTCGAAGGTCTGAATGCCGGCGCAGTTGACTACATCACAAAACCGATCGACCTCGATGAGACTCTGGCCCGCGTGCGTACACAGCTTCGCCTGCAAGAGATGTCTCGTGAAAACCTCGAATTGCAAACACGCCTCGGCGACGTTCGAAAATCAGCCGCAGTCGGAGCCATCACTCCAGAGATCGCGCACAACTTAAATAATCTACTCGGCGTCCTCGTCGGCTATCTCGAGCTAATCAAAAACGGCTACGACAACCCCGGCATAGTCAAGCGAAGTGTGATACCGATGGACCACGCCATCAACCGCATGGTCGGCATGATTCGCCAACTAGAAACCATCGCCAACAACCAACGTATCGAACTGTCCACTCATTCAATCGACGGCCTACTAAACAACAGCATTGCCCGTTTTAAAAATGAGCAAGTGATCCACGCTCGAGTCCTAATCGACTCCCAAATCGACGCGCACGCCACCCTTTCTGCCAATGCAGAAGTATTCGAAATCATCCTCGTCAGGCTTCTCATCAACGCATATGAAAGCTATACGAAAGACACCGCAGATGCGGACCGTACAATTAATATCATCGCCCGGATTTCGCGCGATAATGGACCTGCCATGCTAGAGATAAAAGTCATCGACCAGGGCACTGGCATTGACCCTCAAGTTAAAGACACTTTATTTGAACCATTCATCTCGACCAAAACCTCAGTTGGTCGTGGTATGGGCCTAACTATCTCACGCCACACCATTCGCAACCTTGAAGGTGAAATCACCCTCAAGCCCAACGCGGATGGCGGCGTCACCACTACCATGACCCACCCTTTGTAAACACAATGAGTATTCGTATCGTATTTATCGGCGCCGGCCGCATGGCCTCAGCCATCGTCCGAGGCCTGCTCGAAGAAGAGCACTACCTACCTGAAGAAATCGCCTGCACCTGCGGCGACGATCCAAGTGGCCCCGAACTAGCCGAGCAAACCGGCATTCAGTTCGTTAAAGATATCTTCAAGGTAGTTCGTAAAGCCGAAACTATCGTGCTCGCCTGCAAACCACAGCAATTTAACGAGATCGACTCGGCACTCGCCGAAGGCGCACACGGCAAACTTGTCCTGTCGATCTTGGCCGGCACACCACTATCACGATTGAGCGGCAAATTCATCAATGCACGTAACGTGGTACGCACCATGCCGAACACCCCTGGCCAAATCGGTGCAGGCGTGACAGCCTTTGCACCACTGCACCCGCTAAGTCCCAAGGATCAGGATATTGTTGAAAATACACTCAGCTCGCTCGGCAATTATCACGAAGTTGAAGAAATCGACCTCGATGCTGTCACTGCTCTCAGCGGTAGTGGCCCCGCCTACGTATTTGAATTTGCCGCTGCACTACGCCAAGCAGGTATCAACTGCGGGCTCAACGAAGCCCTCGCTCACTCCCTTGCCATCGACACCTTGCTCGGTGCAGCCATGTTACTGGCCGACAGTGACGATAGCCCCGAAGCACTGCGTGACGCAGTCACGTCGCCCGGCGGTACTACTGCTGCGGCACTCAAGGTATTCAGCGACAATGACCTTCGCGGTCTCGTCGACAATGCACTCGCCGCGGCCAAAACACGCTCGCTAGAACTCGCGAAGGGATAGCGAAGGAATAGCGAGGGAACAGCGAAGGAATAAGGCCACTCACGCCCACTGCAGCACCAAGTAAGTAGCCCCCCGCCGTAGCTCTGCAGGGCTTAATAATGCGGCGGTTTTTCATTCGCAGGCATATCACCCGCACCAGCCACGCCTCCCGACGACAACGCGGAGAGCTGTGCCTTCTGCGCCTGTACCAATTGCGTCAATGCATCCACGCGCTTTGCTAATTGATAAAATTCCGCATCTTGCTCTGCGATATGACGCTCCAAGTGGGTAAGTTGCGACTGAAGTTCGGTAATAGATTCTGCGTCTGACATAGTACAATCTAATGAACAGAATGCCCCTAGAGAAGCAACATGAGAAATACTCGTAGATCTAATTCTAGGGCGAATACGCCTCAAATTATGTATACTTTGTAAAAAAGTATTTATGTATGTGTGAAACCACTAAAGTCAGCGATCTCACCTGCGCCCCAATAAACTAAAGTTTAGGATACTGCTAGAGACGATACCTATCCCTGAAAACGGAAGACAGTCATCGACACTGGAGGCAATTCCAGCTGTATCGAATACGGACGTCCATCCCACTCAACCTGGTCCGCAAAGACACCACCCTCATTACCGAATCCAAGACCGCCATAGCCTTTAGCATCGGTATTCAAAATTTCCTGCCAGAATCCAGGATACGGCACACCGACCCGGAAACCTGCACGCTGCACGGGTGTATAATTACCAACGATTGCTAATGTATCGGTCTTTGCGGTGCCATTACGCAGAAAAGTTAAGACACTATTGTCTGCGTCCGAATCATTAATCCACTCGAATCCATCTGGACGATTATCGCCCGCGGCAAAGCCAGGGATCTCTTGGTAAATACGATTGAGATCACGTACCACCATCTGCACACCTTGATGGTCCAAGTATTCTAACAAGTGCCAATCTAAACTACCATCGTGCGCCCACTCTGCGGATTGGACAAAGTCACAACCCATAAAGAGCGTCTTCTTACCTGGCCACATCCACATAA
>CAZIMR010000070.1:0-6299 GCA_964540215.1 uncultured Puniceicoccaceae bacterium | reverse complement strand
CGCTTAAACTCCTTCAATTCTGCTCCAACTATCACGTTGGAAAAGCAAACAAATACCGCCCAACCGCCTGCGAAGAGTAACAAGCCCAAGAGTTAGGCCACCGAACAGAAGTCCATAACTAGAAGGTTCTGGGACAAAGATAGCTCCTTTGTCTTCAAACCAGGCTTTGTCGTATCCACTTGGCAAGATTGCATCTTCGAGAATTGCATTAGTCCAATTAGCCTTTTCTATAAACTGAGCACCGGTGATCGTAGTATAAGTTAAGTCAGTACTGCTGAAGTTAGCATATTTGAGGTTAGCATATTCGAGGTTAGCATATTCGAGGTTAGCATATTCGAAGTTAGCACCAGTGAGATCAGTATAACCGAAGTAAGCATCAGTGAGGTCAGTATTAGTTAAGTTAGCGCTACTCAGGTTAGCAAACCTGATCACAGTACCAGTGAGATCAGCATGAGTTAAGTCAGCACGATTTAAGTTAGCATGAGTTAAGTTAGCGCGACTGAAGTTAGCACTTCTGAGGTTAGCACCATTCAGCTTAGCAGCTGGGAGGTTAGCATCAGTGAGGTTAGCATAAGCAAGTTTAGCATAAGCGAGGTTAGCATAAGCGAGGTTAGCATGAACGAGTTTAGCACTAGTGAGGTCAGCTCCGGACAATTCAATATTATACGTGGAAGTACCTAAAAGATTAACTCTAGGCTCTAAATCAGTACCTGAGTAACTGTGCTGTAGACCTGCAGTAGTAGTTAAGATATTATTGGTAGCTCCTGAGTTAGTCACATAGGTCGAAGCCGACAGCGTTGAGATAATTGTCAAAAAGAATAAAATTAAAGGCAGGATATATTTCATACACATGAGGAGCAGTACGGCTTAATTTAGTTATTCATACGGTGAGATAAGCCTCTGCTGGCGCACTACCGTCAAGCGAGGAGTGTAGTCGTTTGTGATTTTGAAAGTTCTTTAACATAATTAGCCGACGTGAACTGGCTGCCTTCGTAAAATATTTATGAATAACAAGTTAAATAATAAATCAAAGACGGAATCAGATTCCGTCTCCTTCAGAGTGGGTTCAATTCCCTCCCCGAGTAGTCAGTTTTAAAGGCCGAACTAATGCTCGGCTTTTTTTTGTGCCTGCAGCACCCCCAAACGCCCCGCCCTCGAACTGGCTGCTGCAACCGTCATAGGTTCAAGGCAGCAATCTGAAAAATCGACCATTGCCGCGCCGTCGATAGATGACCTCCGTCGGATTCCTGCGAATGATCTCAATCATACGTTCGCCCTAGCCGTCTTTCGATCGCGGATGGTAAAGCGCATGTTCGTCAGCGAGTCGAGCCGACTGCACGGAAGTGTAAATCTGCGTAGTCGAAATATCGGAATGTCCGAGCATTTCTTGGATCGCGCGTAAATCCGCTCCACCTTCGAGTAAATGGGTCGCAAAGGAGTGGCGCAGTAAATGCGGTTTGATCGGTTTTTTGATGCCTGCCTTGAGCGCGTATTGTTTAATTAGCACCCAGACCATTTTGCGCGATATCGCTTTACCCTGCTGACTAAGGAAGAGTTCACTCCCCGTCTTGGCCTTGACAAAGTGCGGGCGCGCTCCAGCAAGATAATCGCGTACCGCAGCTACAGCAGCACTACCAATCGGAGCGATGCGCTCTTTAGAGCCTTTACCGAAGACGCGGACGTACCCATCGTCGAGATTGATTGCTTGCAGTAAGATGCCACAAAGTTCGGAGACCCGCAGACCACTACTATAGAAGAGTTCCAACATTGCGCGGTCACGTAATCCGTGCGGCGTGGTGTTGGAGGGTACTTCGAGCAAACGCTTTAACTCATTATGCGTGAGTACTTCTGGGAGTTTACGAGAAAGCTTTGGCGTGGCTACTAATTCGGTAAAATCGTCCAGGCGGATACCCTCGCGTACGAGATGCCGAGCCAGCATGCGAATGGCAGACAGTTTACGCGCTTGGCTGCTGCGCGCATATTCGGCTTTGCTCAGATGAGCGGACCATGCACTCACCTCGCTTTCACTCACACTAGCCCAATCAGCGACGCCAGCTTGCTGCAGATGCTGCGCGTATTGAGCGAGGTCGCGCGCATAGGCAGATATCGTATTACTAGAAAGCCCGCGCTCCAACTCCAGCCATGCGAGGAAGCTCGCGACGTGTTCGACAAATGCTTTGGGAATAGCGGATAGTGGATCGGTTGCCATGCTTAGCAATACAGTGGCGTGTTCTAGCTATGCCTTGCAAGCTTCGCTTCGGCTGCGTGAAGTATCACGCATTATAACATTCCATTTTAGCGATGCATCCTTGATAATTCATTGTTGTTTATCTATACGACAATTCCATGACGGCACCAAACGCAGGCGAAAGCACCATCAAACCAACCGATCTACGAGGTATACTTAAGTATGTCCCGATGTTTCGCGATCACGTATTTGTAATTGCATTGGATGGTAGTCTCGTCGCGCATGAGAACTTTCAGAACGTGCTGTTAGATATAGCGGTGCTGCGCTCACTCAACATCAAGGTGGTGCTGGTGCATGGTATCGGTCAACAGCTCCATGACCTTGCAGCGCTGCGAAAAATCGCCCTCACCAACGCCCACGGCGAAGGCAAAACTGATGCGCAAACACTTGATTTGGCAACCGAAGTTTCGGCGCTGGTGAGCTTGAGCATCATGCAGGGCCTCACCCGTAACGGTCTACGTTGCGCATTGAGCAATGGTGTACGCAGTAAGGAGATTGGCATCGTTAAAGGCGAAGACCAGGGCTTCAGCGGCCGCGTCGATAAGCTCGAAACCGCACTGTTCAACAGCCTTTTAGAAGCGAACACCATTCCGATTGTCACGCCGATCGCATTTAACCGCGAAGGTACATCCTTGCGGATCAACTCCGATTTACTGGCTGCCGAACTAGCATCACAACTGAACGCATCAAAGTTGGTTTATTTAACCACTCAGGACGGCCTACTGGTCGATGGACAACCGCTGACAAACCTGCCAGTCGCAGATCTCGACGCATTACTAAAAAGTGAAAAGTCTGGAATATCTGAGCGTTTACACAGCAAGGCACAGCATGCAGTGCAAGCAATTGGAGCCGGTGTTCCACGGGCACATATTTTGGATGGCCGCCTATTTGGTGCGCTACTCAATGAGATTTTTGATAAGGTCGGCATCGGCACCATGGTTTACAGCAATGAATACCAATCGATCCGCCGCGCAGTGAAAGTCGACGCGTATTCGATTTACAATATCACTCAAAATGGCGTGCGTTCCGAGACACTACTAGATCGCTCGCAAGTAGAGATCGAAGCTGCGATCGATGACTTTCTAGTCTATGAAATTGATGGCAGCATCCTCGCCTGTATTCATCTACAAAGCTATGAAGACAGTCGTGTGGTCGAAATTGGCAGCGTGTATGTGCAACCATTCTATCAGAACAAAGGCGTGGGTCGGCAGATGGTTGACTATGCTCAATTCGATGCCAAGCAACGCGGCGCACAGCGTATGATCGCAATGACCACTCAAGCGACCCATTTCTTTACCAAGCTCTGCGGCTTTCAAGAAGGCAGTTCCGAGGAGCTACCGCCAGCGCGAAAGGTGCACTATCAGACAAACGGTCGAAACTCTAAGATCCTCTACAAGGATTTATAGAAAGAGCGTGAGCAATGGAACTGTATCATACCACTGACATGGAGGGTGTCTCGGAATTAAATCCGGACGAAGCACGCATGCAGCAGTTAATTGCGCAACTCGATATACCCGAGTTTGAAGAGGCCGATCATCCCGACCTCTCACTCGTACATGATCCGAGTGGATGGGCACTCACACTCTACCCTCGCGGCATTGTGACTTATGAGCAGCTCGAAGATGACGATGGTCAGCCGCTGTTCATGACTGGCATAGGTAGTGCGCAGGCATTACAGCTGTGGAAATCACTGGCTCGTGGAGACATTGATGCCCTTAAACAACTTCCCTGGCAGCGAGACCAAGCTTGAGTGTCGACTGCATGCAGTCATTCAAATCATCCAGCAAAGGACGCGTGTTGTTTACGCTAACCGCGACAGCTCATCGCGCAAATATCGTGACGCTGCCGAACTAAAGTGCTGGGTGACCATTGCGTTGCACACTTTAGCTAAACTCGATGTTGCACGCTCGGCTATGATTGCAACCAACAGAGCGTGACCACATAATCCCCTACAAACTCATAGCGAAATTGCATGCGATCGGTCGCATCACGTAATTGCGCCGGCAAATTTGTAGTAATTTTTTGAACCGAGAGTTGCTGCGTGTCGGTATCAATATGCAGCGCAATATCGGTGAAATTGAGGGTTGCGTGCCAAACTGGAAACTGAGCTTTAAAGAACGCCTCTTTAGCACTAAACAGTAGGCTGCCAAGGATTTGATCTTCGCCAACCATTGGCGCTTCAAGGGGATGCACCACCCGCTTCATTGCTCGAGCGCTGAGCCGATTCGTTTTTTCAAGGTCAATCCCTAGGTATGTCATGGTATTGGCAGAAGCCGCGACCGCACAACACCAGCCGCGCGAATGCGTGATCGACCCCATGGTTGCAGCTGGCCAGATGGGCAGTCCATCCGCGTCTGCTGGTAAAGCGCACGCAGCTTGGCCAATTTGAGCCAACGCCATACGCGCGCAACTGCGACCTGCGATAAACTCGTTACGACGCGCAAGCACAGCACTGGCCATGTGCCGGCTCTCTGCCTCATATGCAAAGGCCTCAACTTCGATAGTTGTCTGCTGCACACCGCAACCAACTGCATCCGGTAGCATCGCCTGCAAGGCTGTCTGCAGAGCATGAATTTGAATTATATCTGGCACAGAATCGAAGCAAAAGGAATACCACTCAATTCGCAAGCCTTCGACAACAGCAATTTATGAATCTGCGAAATCTTGCCACCACGTAAATTTGCAATATAACCTAATCATGAGTTTGTACTTATTTATCCTAATCGCCCTATCCACGATGCTGCTAAACCTGTCAATTCGGGCAAGTGACCAAACATCCAGGGTATGGCAAGTGCTAGAAGGCTGCCGACTGGTCACTGCGTCGATCAATACCGGCGATAGCTTCAAAGTCCAACACCAGGATCAGACGTTCATTGTTCGGCTGTATTTTGTCGATTGCCCAGCAACCAATGCTGCCTTCGTGTCTCAAATAAATGATCAGGCGCGCTATTACTCTATTCCAGAAGTAGATGTCATGCGCGCCGGTAAAGAGTCCGCCACTTTTACAAAAAAATTCTTACGTGGTGAATTCACTGTGATCACCCAATGGTCTGACGCGCGTGAAAGCGAGCAGCCCTGCTTCTTTGCCTTGGTGCGTAAAAATGGCCAGTTGCTGTGCACTGAGTTAATTCGCAATGGCTTTGCTCGTATTTATGGTATGCCAACCAACGGCAGCTGCCCAGATGGTGTCTCCCCACGCGTCTATTTAAGTCAACTCAAACAACACGAACGCGCGGCGCAACGAAGTATGACTGGCATCTGGCGTGGCGCGACCAGTTCACCGCAAGTAGCCGGCCTCAATCTACTCGACGCAGAGGTTGAGAGCAACGGGACCAACAAAGCGCCTCCTAGCATGACAGCCGTTGCCTTAAAAACAGTTAGTCGCACGGGTAAGGTTATTCTCAATACCGCCAGCACAGAAGAACTCGAATCACTGCCCAGTATCGGCCCTGCGCTCGCCGCCTATATCATCGCTGCACGCCCGATTGCCGCAGTCAATGACCTCGCTAAAATCTCAGGCATCACACTGACGACGATTGATGCCTTCCGTGCTCAAGTGCTAACAGACGAGCCACCGCCACCACTCAAAACTGCAGCATTCTACTTAGCAAACACCGAAACTTATCTGAATAAAAAGGTCACCGTCATCGTCTGCGCAGTCGTTCAATCCGACCTAGCTGCACCAGCGAGCTTTCGGGCAGTCATCCTTCAAACTGCGAATCAAGGTGTGTCAGGCGGCAGCATCACCGCCTTTATTCCAGATGAATTCTACGAATCTTTTATACAATACTACCAAGAGCCTGCCCGCAGCTTTACAGGCCTGTTATTTCAGCACGACTCCGACACCGTGCTCGTTTATAGCCGTAAGTAATCCTCAGACCCTAAATACATACACACTTTATGAGCTTAAAAAAATTCAAGCACTACCTCGTTCAAGCAGGACAGAACGAAACGCTCTCAAGGCTCAGTGCATCCCCACGCAGCATGGTATATCATTCCCGCCAATAAGAAATGAGCGCGTAACTTATTAGTCGCGCGGATCGTCGTCGCT
>CAZIMR010000069.1:0-6429 GCA_964540215.1 uncultured Puniceicoccaceae bacterium | reverse complement strand
CAGTTATCAAATGCCGAATCATTCGGCTGCACCGCGTGTGTCCCCACGCTCAGCGACTCAAGATCAAGGCTGTGCTCTGTCGGACGCGCGGCCGAAGCAAAACTGACTCGATAGCCCGCCGCCTGCAGCGAACGTATGATATCTACAGTCCGCCGCCCCGCAGCAGTCGAGCTGGGCTCAGGCCAAACCTTACCAAGTATAAGACAATGCACCGCGCGTGACACTTAGTTGATGATCCCGCAATGACTAAGAAGAATCCCGTTCAAGTTCATCTTCAACTGACGCGGGTTCGGTGAATGATCAATCGTATCGGCTTTCCAAATTAGTCCCCCTTCCACGAGACGGATCACACTACGGAGCAAGCGCCCGATTAACCGAAGAAATGCTGGTTTATTGGTTTTAATGTGCACATCGCTGGCCCCATTTTCAGCAGCGAGCGAGAGAAGGCCGTGAATTGTTTGAAAAACTGACATAGTGGACTCTCGCTAGTTGAGAGGAATACAAAAATTTCTATTGAATAAGCGTCATGATATCGACGTGCTAGGATAGAACTTCGGTTATACGACCTAAGCCAATCCTTTTCAAACAAAACATGAACTCAAATCAATTTTCAGGCGTTTTCACTGCCTTGGCCACACCGATGCGTGCGGGTGCCGTCTCCTTTGAAGATCTCGATGCGCTGGTCGCACATCAGCTTGACGGCAAGATCGACGGTCTCGTCTCGGTCCGCACCACCGGGGAATCGCCCACACTCTCCCATAAAGAGCATATCGAAGTGGTGCGTGCCACAGTGGCAGCCGCAGGCGGCAAGGTGCCTGTGATCGCTGGCACTGGCTCGAACTCGACAGACGAAGCAATCGACCTGACCCGCCAAGCCGAAGCAGCGGGTGCGGACGGCTTCTTGATCGTTGCGCCTTATTACAACAAGCCTAGCCAAGAGGGTCTGTTTCAGCATTTTAGCAAGATTGCCGAGTCAACCGAGAAGCCTATTGTGCTGTACTCAATCCCCTCACGCTGCGGCATTGAAATCTCAGTCGACGTCGCCGCACGCCTTTACGAGGCGCATCCACACGTCTGCTGCATGAAGGCCGCCGAAGGCTCCTGCGAGAAGGTCGTTGAATACGTCCGCGCGCTCGGCCCCGACTACGCCGTGATGAGTGGCGACGACGGCTTGATCCTACCCTTTATGTCCGCGGGCGCAACTGGCGTGATCAGCGTGGCATCAAACCTATTAGTTTCTCCCCTCGTGCAAATGGTACAGGCGGCGAATAATAACGACTACGCGACCGCTCGAGAGACCTACTTGAAGTATTATCCCTTTTTTAAAGCCATCTTCCTGGAGCCAAATCCGGTGCCAATTAAGTATGCACTCAAGCAAGCCGGCATCATTCAATCCAATGAAGTTCGCCTCCCTCTGAGCGGCCTGACTGACGGCACGCGCCAAGTACTCGATAGGCTATTTGCAGACCTCTCGCTCGTCTAATCATTTAAGAAATACCCACTGCTATGCTTCTCAAAATTTTACTCAACGGCTCACGCGGACGCATGGGCCTCGCCATTTCCGAAATTGCCGAAGCGCACAACGCGGTGATCGCCTCCGCTTGCGACGCAGGTGACGATGCCAGCGCAAACGTCGCCAACTGCGATGCGATTATCGACTTCAGCTTTCATGAGATTACTCTTGGCATCGCCGAACTGGCGGTGGCCAACAACATCCCGCTCGTGATTGGCACTACTGGCCACACCGTCGAAGAGAAAGCAGCCATTCTCAACGCAGTGGCAGGCAAGATCCCAGTGGTCTGGGCAGGCAACTACTCTGTGGGCGTCAACACGCTCAACTATTTGACCCGCAAGGCCGCCGACATCCTCGGCGAGCAATACGAACCTGAAGTGCTCGAAATGCACCATCATCATAAAAAGGATGCGCCCAGCGGCACTGCAGAGCGACTAATCGAAATCCTCAAGGGTTCCTATGCGCTTAACGACGAGCAGGTCGTGCATGGCCGTGAAGGCCTCGTAGGCGCACGCCCCCGCAAAGAGATCGGCGTACACGCCATCCGCGGTGGCGACATCGTCGGCGAGCACACCGTCTATTTCTGCGGCGCAGGTGAGCGTATCGAGCTCACGCACCGTGCGACGGATCGCAAAATATTCGCCCAAGGGTCAGTGCGTGCAGCTCACTGGGCCGTAGGTAAAGGCCCTGGCGTCTATAACATGGAAGACGTCCTTGGCTTGGTCGATTAACCTCAACTCACACCTACTTTGATAGCCCGTATAAAAGGCATTGTCCTCGAAACCACCCCCTTGCTCGTTGTCATCGAAGCTGGCGGCGTCGGCTACGACATCCAAATTCCGATCTCCACAGCGGAGAAGGTGCCTGGAGTCGGCAAAGCGTGCAGCCTGTTCATCCATTCGGTCTATCGCGAAGACAGCGCCTCGCTGTATGGCTTCGCCACGCGCGAAGATCGCGACTTCTTTCGCCTACTGGTTGAGAAGGTTTCTGGCATCGGCCCAAAAATCGGTATCGCCATTCTCAGCCGCATGTCGGTCGAATTGCTACGCGGCGCGATTGCCAGTGCTGACATTGCCCTACTTTCAAAATGCCCTGGGATTGGCAAAAAAACAGCCGAACGCCTAGTCATTGAGCTCAAAGACAAAGTCAGCCTCAGTGCTGCAGCCAGTGAGACTGATCCAACTGGTGCGCCTACTAGTGCCGGCCCTGGGGCCTATCAAGATGCAGTCAGCAGTCTTATTATTTTAGGCTACAAGCCCGCTGATGCCGATAAATTCGTGCGTAAGGCATCCAGCCAACTACCGGCGGATGCGAGTGTCGAAGCGCTCGTCAAACAGGCGCTTTCCTAGGCGACACACGTCCCCCAATGGATAGAAGCTAGCCAGCGAGTTCTGAAACCCAGCAGGCCATCGTTGCTGTGGCGGCAAGTCACGAGCGGGTTGCTGTAATGGCTCCAAAAACTGCTGCTCTGGTATAACCGAATAAGCCCGATACCGGTTGATGCGATCAATCGCTAATTGCCGTTGTGCTTCGCGTTGAAGTAGCGCTTCGAGGTCGAGACTACTTAGTTGTGGCTCAAGCGGTACAAGTTCAGGGGTGAGGCCTACTAGCCGCAACTGCGAGGCGAGACTCCCGCGGCGTGCTCCATCTAGGCCTGAATTCGTGGCAAAGCGTTTCATATCAGACTGCAGCATTTCGGTCTGTTCTCCTATCGCGGCTACACTCGATACTTCTTGAATCACTGGTCTCAATAAAATGAAGACTGCACTCACGCAGGCAGTAATGCCGAAGCCAAGAATCAACGCGGTTAAACGACTTACTTGAGAAATATTCTTTGCAGCCAAAATGCGAAACTCAGCCGCTTTCAAAGCTTCCGGAGCCACGGCGATACGCATCGCTTGATGCAACCGATAACGCGACTCAAAATCAGCCTTTCGAACAGGACAAACCGCGAGCACCTCGCGCAGCAATTTGATCTCGACCGAAGAGATCTCTTGGTCGAAATACAAATTTACCAGCTCTGTGAATTTTGATTCCTTCATAAGAACTCACTGCCCATCAAATCACGCAAGCTCTCCCGAGCCCGTGCAATGCGGCTTTTTACTGTGCCGACACTAATCTCAAGCGTCTGCGAAATCTCCGCATAGGTCAAATTCTGTACATTGCGTAAAGTCAGCACTTCGCGATGTTTCTCACCGAGCCCATTCATGGACTCAGACACACGCTGCACAAATTCTTGAGTGACTGCAGCCTCTGAAGGCGTCTCGCCCTCGCTCGGCATTACACTTTCCAGTGTAAGATCACCATTGGCACTGAGCGGTTGATCGAGTGAGACAGAGTAGCCCCGCTTACGACGAAACCAATACCAGTAACGATTGTGGGCTAGATTTGTGGCAATTTGATAGAGCCAGGTCGAAAAAGATGCCTCGCCGCGAAAATTATCTAATCCGCGGTGCGCGCGAATAAATGCGTCTTGTGTGACTTCTTCAGCATCCTGTTGATTCTTCAATAAATGATGTACACGAGCAAAAATACGATCCCAATAGCGCGCGACCATATCATCATATGCAGCATGATCGCCATTTTTAATACGCTCGATCAATAGATCATCTTGGTGTGCGGCTTCGCTTTTTACTCTCATAGTGGGATTTATGTAAGATAGATCTCTGAGTACTTAGATTTGTTCCCGTTAAATTCGTTCAATAAAAAAATTCCTAAACTTGACAAGCTGTGTCTAGATAGGTTCCATCCTGCGCTTTTAAAGCGGATCGTTAGCTCAATCGGTAGAGCAGTTGACTTTTAATCAATTGGTTCCGAGTTCAAGTCTCGGACGGTCTACCACTTTTATAAAAGCCTGTGAATATCAACTATTTACAGGCTTTTTTTGTGCCAAAGCAGCAGGCTTGGCCGACGTGGATCCTTATGCGTAATCGCAAGAATCCCGTGCCCCAACTTGATAGAACGCCTCTGACGCCGAATCGTTGGATAGCTTAACGTTTAAACATAGGCTTTTTACGCTGCTGCCACCGAGCATGCTGCCGACATGTATTCGAAACTCTCCACATCAACACCATGTCCCCCACATAGTTGTGCCATTTCTAACAATTTTGGCCCTCTTGCCGCGCTATTTAAGGGATCGCCCTCATCGACTCATTAAATCGTGAGATAATTTCCACTTTTCAACACGGAGTCACACATCGCGCTTTGCGAATTCAATGAAGTTCAAACTAAGTCTTGAGATGTCTCCAGTTCCCTTTCTCAAACACTCATACCCAGGGCCGGACTCGAACCGGCACGCCATTACTGGCAAGGGATTTTAAGTCCCCAGTGTCTACCATTCCACCACCTGGGCATAGGTTGTGTCGTTGGACAAGGGCAGAAAAAAACAAGCCGTCTATGCCATGGCAAGTCTCTATCCGATCGAATCGATTAAAACACATCGATGCCGCCTATAATTACGGTCAAATTTGAGTCGCTGGCCTCATCAACATCTTAACAGACGCCGCCCCACTCAACTAAATCGAAAGATCATAAATCGCATACCCCGCAAATAAATTTGGCAGGTACTTGCATTCATCGCTCCAATCCCTTCCGAGATACACGCGGTTCTCGATCTTGATTGCTCGAGCGGTACAGAAAGCATCAAACTCACTCACTGAAAATGGATTTGAACGCAGTGTCTCATACCACTGCCGCGGATACACCTCATTGACGGTGCGCTGCCCTTTCAGTAAAAAATTAAACCGATTCAGCCAAAACCCGTGATTCACAAAGCCAACCGTCACTCGCTTACCGACGCGCAACCCTTCCGCCAAGATGGCATCTGGATCATCCAATAGCTCAACTGATCGGCTGAAAATCACGCGATCAAACGCGTTTTCACCAAAAGTCGCCAACAGTGCCTGTACATCACCATGGTAAGCTGGCACGCCACGCTTCACACAGCTTAGGATATGCTCAAAGCTGATATCTACGCCGACGCCGTAGACTGACTTCTTCTGCTTTAAATACTCTAATAAGACACCTCGGCCACAGCCAAGATCTAACACACGATCCCCCTCATCCACCCAGCGGGCGATGATTTGATAATCAACTTGTCGTCTCATTTTGTCGTGAGTCATAGCGTAATTTTACCGATCAAGAAAGGTTCGGATTAAATCGTATAATTCGGGCGAACGCACGAGGAACGAATCGTGGCCAAAGTCCATCGACAGCTCTGCATAAGTGGCATCCTTACCGAGACGTAGCAGTGCTTCCGCAACCTCACGATTACCTTGCGGCGGATAAAGCCAATCCGATGTAAATCCAACCACCAACCCAGGCGCTGTAACAGTTGAAAGCGTGTCATCCAAGGAGACCGGCCCGTGTAGATCGAAGCGATCCAGTGCCTTGGTCAAATACAGGTAGGTATTGGCATCAAAGCGGCCAACAAAGCTCTGGCCTTGATAGCGCAAGTAACTCTCGACCTCAAATTCGACGTCGAAATGCTCCTTGCCAGCATCCTCAGTACGCCGCTTGCGGCCAAACTTTGCTTCCATACCGGCATCTGAGAGATACGTAATGTGCGCCATCATCCGAGCCACCGCGAGGCCATGCCCCGGCGGTTGGTCTGGGTCGTAATTACCATTATCCCAAATCGGATCACGCATGATGGCTTGGCGACCGGTATCGTTAAAGGCGATTGCCTGTGCGTTGTGACGCGCACAACAAGCCATGGCGATATAACGCCCCACCCGATGCGGAAAATCAATCGCCCATTGCAGTGTTTGCATACCGCCCATACTTCCACCAACCACGGCATGTAAGCGATCCACACCCAACGAATCGAGTAACAGGCTCTGCGCTTTGACCATATCGTGCACGGTCAATTTTGGAAAATCTAATCGATAGCGCTCGCCAGTTTCTGGGTTGATTGA
>CAZIMR010000068.1:0-6448 GCA_964540215.1 uncultured Puniceicoccaceae bacterium | reverse complement strand
GCTCCTATACGGAGAGATTATGCTCCAAAACGTATCAATTCTTCCCCGATCCGGGCATTCTGGATCATTTTTTGACACTTTCTGGGTCCACTCACTCGACATTTTTAGTCATGCAGGACTTTTAGCAGAGGACCACGATTCGGCAGATTATCTTCTGGCGCAGATCTATACTCCGTCGGCGCACGGAGTTTTAATCCTGACGTTTCAACGCGACGCCTGCAGCGGCGCGTCGGGCTATTGCGCGGCGACTACCTTTTCGATGCTAGCCATAAATTGTGCGATGTCGGGGCGCTGCTGGATGCGTTGGCTTTTCTGCAAGTGCTTGAGTGCCGCTCGGAACTTGGACTGCGCGACTGCGGTGCGGGCGAGGCCCACTAGAGCCTGGACCTGTACTTCTGCCACAGAGGTGGCGCGTTCGAAGTAAAAAGTGGCTTCCGCATAGGCTTCACGCTCAAGCTGTACGTCTGCCATTAACAGCAGCGCAGCGCCGTTGAGCGGGTGTTCATTGAGTACTAATTGTAATTGATCTAGACCTTGTTTGAGGTCGCCACTTTCAATTATTAGTTGTGCATAAATGACGGCTTTTTCAGTCGCTTGAGTGGGATTCAGTTCAGTCTGTAGATTGCTGTCGATTAGTTTCAGATATGTGCGGGCAGCATCAAATAAACCGATTTGCATGAGGCGGCGCAGCGGTTTGAGTGCCTGTTCGGGGCGCGTCGTTGGGTCTTGCTTGAGGGCAGCTTGATAGTTGTTTAACGCGAGTGCATGCATCTCCTGGTTGAGATACAGATCACCGAGCAGGCTGAGGCTGGATGCACTTGGTGGCGCAATGGTATGGGCGATTTCCAGGTTAGCGATCGCGTCTTGCACTTGGTTCTTTGAGAGGTAGCCATTGGCTTGAAATAGCCAGTAGTCTTGTTCGTTTGGCTGCTCGCTGATGAGTTCGTCGAAGAGTGCGATGGCCGCACCGATTTGTTGAGTCATGAGTAGGCATTGTGCTTCACCGCGGCGCACATCCATGCTGTCGGGCAGGAACATGCGTGCGAGTTGGTAGGCGCTGAGGGCGGATTGGTATTTTTCCTCAGTGAGGTACGCATAGCCGAGCATACTGTAGCTTTGACCGTCCCCCCCGCCTAGCTCGATCACGCGTAGCAGATGCGTGATTGCGGTTTCGTAGCGATCTTGTTGGATGTAAATCAGTGCAAGATTGCGGTGTGCGCGACGGAAATCAGGGAACTTTTTGCGCGCGGCATTTAGGTAAGAGGCCGCTTCACTGTAGTTGCCCTGCATATAGTAAAGGCTGCCGACTAAATAGTCGAACGCGGCATTACTGTTTTTAGTGATGCCTTTTTTGGCTAATTCGATTGCTTTCTCGGGCCTTTTTTGCAGGTAGGGCACAATCGACTCATACAGGGGCCGGTCAGCTTGCGTGAGGACTGGTTCGATCGCGGAGTTAATACCAAAGCTGCCGTAAAAGCGTTGTTTGAACTCGGCGCTATTCGGATTGGTGTCGACCAAGTCGAAGCTTGGCGATGCGTGAGCAATACCAGAGAGCAGGAGTAAGAAAAGAAGGATGTGTCGAGTCATGACAAAAATAGATGTAAAATTTAATTATGGTGCGCGCAGTATAATGGGCCATTCGCCGTGTACTTTCTGTGCGACACCAGCCACTTTGGGCGGTGTGAAGCGAGCTTTACGAATAACTTCTTTTGCCGCTGAGATGAGGCGTGGGTCGGTGGCAGATATAATTTTCAGTACTCGAGCGCGTCCTTTGATGTCGATCTCGATTTTGACGAGTACCTGTCCCTCAATAATACCGCGGCGTTTCAGTTCGCGCGGGTAGATGATATTTGGGCTGTTAATAATACGCGGGGCAGTTTGTAGATCTGCAAAAGTGAAAAGCTTTTGAATCTCGCTGAGGGCATCCACCTCGTTTGTAAAGCCTGCGCTTGCAATACCCATTTTCAATGCGCCACCGATGCCTGGCTGAAGGGACAACTCTAACTGATTGAGACTGAAATCTTGTAATTGTTGTTTAAATTCAGGCTTTGACTCTGGTTCGCTCGGCTGAACTTGTTCGGGCGTTGGAGGCAGCAGCATGGGTGCCGGAGGAGTGATCGTCAGTGCTTCTCGAAATTCAATCATATCGCTACGCGGATTCCCTAACTGCTGGGTGACCGGAATCGCTAGGAAAACCAGCAGTGACATAACCAGTGCCCCCAGCAGCGCGAGCGGCGCGCGGGCTTTGTTGTGCTCCACTGGCAGTGCCTGTTCCATTAGCGGGTCGTAGCTAAGTGAATACTGGTTGCACCAGCGAGGGCCGCTTCATCGTGTACTTTGGTGTACAGATCTACCGATGCGGTTTTGTCGGCTTGAATGATGACTGGCATGTCCGGTTCACGCAGGAGCAGTCGCTTTACAATGCCACGCACTCCATTGCTGCCGATTTCGTTGCCGCCGTAAACGATTTGCCCATCGTTTGTGATTGCGATTAAAATCGAGTTTTTCTCCAGATCGTTGGCTGAGGCGGCTTCTGGGCGTTGCACATCTACGCCTGTCTCCTCGACAAAGACGGTGGTGACGATGAAGAAAATGAGCAGAATGAAAACAATATCAATGAGTGGGGAGACATTGATTTCATCGGCTTTTTGCGATTGTGAAAATATGAGTCGGCGTGATTTCATTTGGAGGCGAGGGTCACGTTGTAATATTCGAGACGCGCAATACAGCGTTCGAGTTGGTTGCGGCGCTGGATAATGAAGGACAGTACGACCAATGCTGGAATGGAAATGAGTAGGCCGGTTTGGGTGGTAATTAAGGCTTCCGAAATACCTTCAATCATATTGTCAAATTTAGTGCCATGCGCGCCGACCATGCCGCTGAAGGTGACCAACATACCAGTGACTGTGCCTAGCAGTCCGACGAGAGGTCCTGCGGTAATGATGATAGCGAGAAAGCGGATACGGCGATTGATGACGGGGAGATATTCCTGACGCACCTGTTTAAAGTGACGGCGTACTTCAAGTGTCGATTTTGCCTCGGGCAGCAGTAAGCGTTTTAATCGTGTTAATTTATCTGAGAGCGCAGATTTAAGTGCCTCGTCCGAGAGCTGATATACCTGACTGCGTAGTAAAAAGTGCATCCTTAGGCGTAAGTAGAGATCCAGCGCAGTGTAATACATGAAGACCGCTAGCCCTAACAATGGCAGCATCAGCCAACCCCCTGCGGTCCAAACGCGTAGGGCTTCAAGGTAAAGGCTGTGAGAGTTGTTGAACACTGTGAGCGGGGCTTATTTATTTCGAGACAGGGTATTGAGGAGGGCGACCGAGAGCTTTTCTATATGGGCCATGACGCCAGATACCTTGCGCGCGAGTAGGGCATGGATGATCAGTGCGGGGATGGCCAATACTAGGCCCAGTTCGGTGGTAATGAGTGCTTCAGAAATTCCAGAGATGAGTGGTTTCGGATCGCCCGCGCCAAACACGCGCATCAGGTTGAAAGTCTTGATGATGCCCGTCACTGTGCCGAGTAGTCCGAGCAGTGGGGCGACCGATGCAGTGACAGCGATAATATTTAAATAACGCTCCAGTTTTGGCTGTGTATTGAGCATCGACTCATACATGGCTTCTTCGACTAGTTCGATCGACCCATCGCTGTGTTCGACTGCCTGTACTAGCATTTCACGGGCGGGAAGCGGTTGAGCTTGGGCCAATTGTAAGGCTTCAGTTTGTTTACCTGCACGCAGTAACTTGGCAATGTCGTAGATCGTATTCGGTGCCGGTTGGCGAATCGACATAATCTGCACGAATTTAAATAGCGCGACTATGGTTGCTACCAATGCAAATAGGATGATTGGATAGGCCCAGATGCCGCCTTTTTGTAAGTGTACCAGCAGGCTGTCTTTGGTACTTTGTAGCGCAAGTGCATTGCCTAGGCTTAGGTCCATTGGCAGTTTGCCCTTGCCGCTTTTAGAGATCGCGGCGATTTGAGCGGATGACTCTGTATTAATTACATGAATACGAGCCTGCAGTGCTTTGGTTTCCTCGATGATTCCTGATTCATCGCCGCTAAAATAAAGCAGTGGCCCGAGTTGTAGGAATTGCCCATTGGTTAAACGACCTGCGGAGTTCAGTGCCTGTCCCGCGTAACGCTTGCCGCCGAGCAGCTCACCAATGCGATCGACTGAGTCGTTGATCAGGCTTAGCGAGGATTCAAGACGATCACTACGAGTGGCATCCGGATTTTCGAGTAGCAGGTTGAGCGCTCGAATGTCTTCGCCGTAATTGGCCAGTTCGCCGACTGACAGATTACTTTCGTAGCTGCTATTGTATTCACTAAGCAGGGCGCTGGTGATGTAATTGTACTCTTGGCGAAGTGCTTCGACGTTGTTGCGAAGTGTTTCTAGGCCGAGACTGCGGCTGTCGTCTGCTCGACGCGCTTCGTAGAGTGCTGCACGCAGTTTTTTGCCTTCTACTTCGAGCTCGCGCAGGTTGCGAGCCAATGGGATCTGTTGCTCATTGATTTGCAGGCGCTGTGCAGTCAGACGGCGTACGGCATCATCGAGTTTGGACTGCTGAGTTGCCTGTAGGCTGGCGAGATCTTGGCCGAAGGATGCAGTCGCAAGGGCGAGCAAACTAAAGCTGAGGAAGAGTATAGATTTTAAAGAGATCACAGGCACTAATTTTGCAGCTCGACCGGAAGTGCGATGAAACGGGCTTCTTGTGTGCTATTGTTGGCGATCGCAATGACTTCGGCAATTGCGGTGGAGAGTTCGGGTTGAGAGTTCCATTGCCAACCGCTGATGTGCGGTTGTCCATAGCCGGCGTCGTCGCCGGAACGTGTGCGGTAGTAGGCGACGCCTAGCCCCACGTAGACGCTTTCCACTTCGCCCTGACTGCCGTCGCCAAGCGTACGAATTTCCTCGTGCACGGTAATGGCGCGGTCAAATTTGTTAATGGTATTTAAAATGCCAACGATTGTTTGCATACGCTCGGCGATTCCGAGCGTTGTGTTGCTGGAATCATTTGGAATGCGTTGAAACAGGCTGGTAAGTTTAGTGCTGAGCGGCGCGGGTAGTGCTGGCCTTAAATCGGTTAACTTTGGCTCAATTTCGGCGAGAAATTTCGAGATCTGCTGGCGGGCTGTCTGTAGTGTTTGTTGTTCGGTGACTAGCTCGATACGTACGGCCTCGGCACGAGTCGTCGTCGCTTCAATTTTCTCTAGGGATTGATTGAGTGTCGCGATCTCCGCTTGGGTGACTTGGGTGAGGTCATTTAGCAGGATTTGGGCTTCTTCCCATAGAATAGCTTCACTGGAGCACGCTTTTTCTGTAGCAACCCACTCTTTCACCACAGTGCGGGTGGATTCGAGGGCGACCGATCCAGATGCCGAAATCGCGAGGCTAAGCATGGCAAAGCTGTTGATATAGATGTGTTTGTGTATTTTCATGGCGGGCTCTTTGAAGTTGAGACAGAATCTCATAGTTTGATTTGCTCGGAAGCAAGCCTATCAGCTCGGTATTTTGTGACGAATATTAGCACATGACTGCTCCAGTTTCTACCCGAGCGCGGAGCAAAATTAGCTGCTTTTGACGGTAATTGGCTTAATTTATCTCTGCTATGGAGTTATTTTACTCCTTGATGGAGTAGTTTTTTGGATGATTCTTTGTTAGTCTTGTTATTTTCCTACAGTGGGCTATGCCCATGTTCTAATTCTTTTTTATCACCATGAAAGCGCTCTTCCTTTACACTCTCAGTCTATTTTTATTCTGCTCAGCATCACAGGCAGATGCATTGACGATCTACAGTTACCGACATTACGAGAGTGATGTATTGCTGTTTGATAAGTTCACTGAGCAAACTGGCATTGAGGTTGAAGTGGTTAAAAGTAAAGCGGGTGCTTTGCTCGAGCGCTTAAAGGCCGAGGGAGACAAGACGCCCGCAGATATTCTGATTACCTCAGATGCGGGACGTTTACATCAGGCGCGCGAGGCAGGTGTGTTACAGCCGATACAGTCAGCATTCTTGGAACAGCGCGTGCCTGCCAATCTGCGTGACACTGAAGGCTATTGGTTTGGTTTTACACAGCGTGCGCGCGTACTTGTTTATGCACCAGACCGTGTCAGTGAGGATGAACTGAGTACTTACGAAGACCTTGCCACTGCTGAATGGCGTGGGCGACTGCTGGTGCGCTCTTCTGCAAATGTATATAATCAATCTTTATTATCTTCGCTAATCGACGCCAACGGCAATCAGCAAGCGTTGCAGTGGGCAAAGGCTGTCCGTAAAAATATGGCGCGTCCACCGCAAGGAAGTGATCGTGATCAAATGCGTGCGGTCGCTGCTGGCTTAGCGGATGTAGCAATCGTCAATACCTATTACCTTGGGCTGTTGGCAAATTCAGATAATCAGAAAGATCGTGCTGTCGCCGCACAGTTGAAGGTTTTCTT
>CAZIMR010000067.1:0-6451 GCA_964540215.1 uncultured Puniceicoccaceae bacterium | reverse complement strand
GGCCTTAAAGCCCGACTCGCGCAGTTGAGCATACTCCGCCACAGAGAAATCTCCCGCAGGGCCGACTGCGACGATCACTTCATCCAATGGGCCTGCCGCATTCAAAGTTTCGAGCAACGGACGACTGCCCTCCTCCAGACTTGCCACGATGCGTAGCGCCCCGTCGGCGGTCGGAGTCGCCTGCAACCAATCGCCTAGACTACACGGCTCTGACAACTCGGGCACATAGCTCAAGCCACATTGCTTGCAGGCCTCAATCATGGTGACCTGCCACTTGTCCATCTTCGGCTGTCCGTGCTCCCCTTGATCAGTAAACACTGGTTGAATCTCAGAAGCCCCGATTTCCGTCGCCATCCGTAGAATCAGGTCCATCGCTTTGCCCTTGGGAACCGATTGCAGCAGCGTCACACGCGGCTGCGGCGCAGGCATTGTTTCGACAGACTCCACCGCCACACGCACTGCCTTGCCATTTGCGATCTCAATTGTGCCGAGATAACGCGTGCCCTTACCGTCGAGTACCTCGATCGTCGCGCCCACCTTGGCACGAAACACTCGCACCAGGTGATGACTTTCCCGCGTATCAAGAATAAGGAATCCCTGCCCCACAGTCGCCTCTGCAAATAAAAATGATCGATAACGTGCCATGTCCACAACTTGGCGACTTCCACCGCACCAGACAAGCCCCTCCTCAAATTATCTCTGTGCCTCATACACGCTTTAATTGACCGCACCCTGCGAGCTCCGCCTAACCCGAAATCAGGCAGCGTGGATTAGTCAATCTGATACCAATCGCTATTTAGAATTATTCTAATTATCCTTGCGTTTCTTCATTTCCCGACTTTGTTGCTATTTAGCTTCGTCATTAATGCGATTTTAGAATCGTCCAAAATAAAAATACAACTCCCGAACACTGATCTGATCATTCATGCAACTGTCACCACAATATAAAGAGCTCCTCGACGATGCTCTGGAGGTCAGCGGACAGCGCTCGACCAAGCAGCGCGAACACATTTTTGCCCTGCTGCTGGAGAAACGCGACCACCCAACCGCGGATGAAATCTATGCCCGCGCCCGTGAAGGTATGCCCACGATCTCATTGGCCACCGTTTACAACTGCCTCGAGACACTGACCGACACCAGCCTTATTCGCCAAGTCAACTTCGAGCGCGAACCGACCCGCTACTGCCCCAACCTAACCCAGCACGCCCACTTTTATTGCCGAGAAAGCGGTGAAATTGTCGATATCGAACTCTCCGACAAATTGATCTCCGAACTGATGGCCACCCTACCGAAAGGCTTTTCGGCCCAGCATATCGACATCGCCTACGACGGCAAATGCGGCGAGTGCCACGACTAGTTTTTCAACCAATTTATTATTACAATACAATGAACACGCTCGAAATCAAAAATCTCAATGTTTCTATCGATGGCCAAGCCATCCTTAAAGACTTCAATCTCACTGTTCCTAAGGGTGAAGTGCACGCACTGATGGGCCCGAATGGCACCGGTAAGAGCACACTTGCTAAGGTCATGGCTGGTCACGAAGACTACACCGTCGAAAGCGGCGAGATCCTCCTCGATGGCGTCAACATCCTTGGTGAAGCGCCCGACGAAATCGCCAAAGCAGGCCTGTTCCTCGCATTCCAATATCCGCTTGAAATTCCGGGTGTATCGATCGCGAATTTCATCCGCGCCGCTCGCCAAGCACGCCTCCCTGAAGGTGAAGACATCAACGCAGTCGAGTATTACAAAGAGCTTTACGCCAAAATGGATGCACTCAAAATGGACCGCAAGTTCACCGCACGTGCGCTCAACGAAGGCTTCTCTGGTGGTGAGAAAAAGCGCTGCGAGATCCTGCAAATGTCGATGCTTGATCCTAAATATTGCGTCATGGATGAGACCGACTCTGGCCTCGACATCGACGCGCTTCGTATTGTTTCCGAAGGTGTGAACATGATGCGCGCCGAAGACCGTGCCTTCCTCATCATCACCCACTACCAACGCCTGCTCGACTACATCGTGCCGGACGTTGTACACGTCATGTTCGACGGACGTATCGTTCACAGTGGCGACGCCGAACTCGCTAAAGAGCTCGAATCCAAAGGCTACGACTGGGTCAAAGAAGCATTCGTTACCGCAACTGCGTAAGCGCGAGCTCTTCGCCATTACCAATTAGCTATTAACCATTACTTTATATGTCTGATACAGATACAGAAATTCAAGACGAAGCCATCAACGTCGACACCGAGAAGGGAAACTTCAAGTATCCTGAAAACTACGAGTTCGATGCCGGCGTGGGCCTCACCGAGGACACCGTCAAATACATCTCCAACGTCAAAGGCGAAGATCAATGGATCCTCGACTTCCGCCTCAAGGCACTCGAAATCTTCCAGAAGAAACCGATGCCGACCAAGTGGGCCGATAAGGACCTCGAGAATATCCACTTCGACGAGATCCGCTACTACCTGTCCAAAGGCCAAGTGCCCGCACGCACATGGGACGAAGTGCCTGACGACGTAAAAGAAACCTTCGAGCGCCTCGGCATCCCCGAGCAGGAGCGTAAATTCCTCGCTGGGGTAGAGGCACAGTTCGACTCCGAAGCCTCCTACTCTCGCATGAAGGAAGACCTTGAAAAAGAAGGTGTCATCTTTGTGGGTTCCACCGAAGGCCTGATGAAATATCCGGAAATCTTCAAACCCTACTTCGGTAAGGTCATCCCGACTTCGGACAATAAATTCTCCGCGCTCAACAGTGCGACTTTCTCTGGCGGCAGCTTCATCTACGTGCCCAAGGGCGTGAAGCTCAAGCAACCACTGCAAGCCTACTTCCGCATCAACGCGGAAAACTTCGGCCAGTTCGAGCGCACGCTCATCATCGCCGACGAAGGTGCCGAGATCACTTACATGGAGGGCTGCACCGCGCCTAAGTTTGAAACCACGACGCTACACAGTGCCGTGGTCGAGCTGGTTGCTCTCAAAGGTGCTAAGATTCAATATATCACCGTGCAGAACTGGTCGTCCAACGTCTTCAACCTCGTCACCAAGCGTGGCATGGCCGACGAAGGTGCCGAAGTGAAGTGGATCGATTGCAACATCGGCTCACGTCTCACCATGAAGTATCCAGGCGTGGTCCTGAAGGGCAAAGGCGCCCGCGGCGAAGTGCTATCCATCGCACTTGCCAACGACGGCCAACACCAGGACACCGGCGCTAAAATGATGCACCTCGCTGACAATACCACGAGTAACATCATCTCCAAGTCGATTTCGATCGGCAAAGGACGCTCCACCTACCGCGGCCAAGTGCACATGCCAAAGCACCTCAAGAATTGTAAGAACAATACTGAGTGTGACGCGTTGCTGATCAACACCAACAGCCGCACCGACACCTATCCTGCGATCACTACACGTGGTGAGAACAATACCGTGCAGCACGAAGCCAGCGTCTCCAAAGTAAGCGCCGAGCAAATCTTCTACATGATGCAACGCGGCCTCAACGAAGGCGAAGCCATGAGCCTCGCGGTGAACGGATTCGTCAATGAATTGATGAAAGCCTTCCCAATGGAATACTCCGTCGAACTCAAGCGCCTCATCGACATGGAAATGGAAGGCAGCGTCGGCTAGCATCGTGGCCTCGGTCATTAGACCGAGGATGACGAATGCTGGACATCGAACGTTCAACTTTGAATACAAAATGACTACAGTTTTGGAACAACCAACAAACACCACCAACCAACCCGCATGGCTCAGCACCCGCCGCAACGGCGGAAAAGCTCAATTTGAGACGCTACCAGCGCCCACCGCACGCGATGAGCGCTGGCGCTTTGCTTCAGTCGGCAAGCTCAGCATTGATGGCTTTGCGCCCGCAGCAGCTCCCACAGCTGACACGCTTGCTAGCCTTGTCGAGCGCTCCAACCTTGTTAGTGACCGCGCCGGTCAACTCGTCTTCGCGGACGATGTGCAAGCGCAGTTCGAAGGCATCAGCGATGAACTCGCCGCACAGGGAGTTATTTACCTGCCCGTGCTCGACGCCATTGTACAGCACCCCGAGTTGATGAAGAAATACTTCCTACAAGAATCCACAGAGTTGGGTTCAGAGAAATACTTCGGTCTCCACGCAGAGCTAGTCAAGGCAGGCTCAATTCTCTTCGTCCCCAAGGGCGTCGAAATTGAGAAGCCGTTCGTCAATTACTATTGGACTAGCGGCAAGATGGCAGCGGTGTTCCCACATACATTAATTATTGCAGAGGCTAATTCGAATGCCTCCGTGGTCGATATCTTCTTCTCCGAAACTGCAACGAACCAAGCCTTGAACGTCTCGGTATCAAACATCCACGCAGCCAGCGGCGCCAAGGTATTCCGTAAGGTCGTGCAGGATTGGAATGAAAAAACCGTCTCCTTTCAACTCGACACCACGGTCGCCGAGCGCGACACATTGGTAAAGAACGTCGCCGTCAATATCGGCGCCGAACGTGCGCGTTTTGAAAATCAAACGCGTATCGAAGGCCCTGGCGCAGACGTGAAAATGTATTCGCTCACCGTCGCCGAAGAAACCCAAGAATTCGACCAGCGTACCTTCCAGACGCACAACGCTGGTAATGCCGTGTCCGACCTACTGTATAAAAATGCATTGCTCGACAATGCCCGCACGATCTTTTCCGGCTTGATCAAAGTCGCCGAAGGCGCGCAGCAGACCGACGCCTACCAAACCAACCGCAACTTGCTCCTCGACCCATCCGCCGAGGCCAATGCACTTCCCGGCCTAGAGATTCTAGCCAACGATGTGAAGTGCTCACACGGTGCGACCACAGGTAATGTCGATTCCGAAGAGCTCTTCTATATGATGCAGCGTGGCATTGCTAAGCGCGACGCGATGAAGCTCATGGTATTCGGCTTCTTCGAGGAAGTGATCGAGAAGGTTGATAGCGACGAACTCGCCAACAACCTGCGCGAACTCATCCGCAACAAGTTCGAATCGAAAATTCATTAAACAAGCAGGGCAACTTCCACTCTCACCCTCACTCATTCCATGGCAGACGATCAAGTAACACTCACTCGCGAAGTTGAAGTCACGCTCATCCCGCAAGGCACACCAATGACCTTGCCCGAAGGCGAGACTGTCACCGTCACGCACCGCCTCGGCGGCAACTTCACCGTCATGACGCACAACGGTATGTTCCGCATCAGCGGAGCCAACGCGGATGCCATCGGCGAACAAGTTTCTCCAGAGTCCCAAGTAGCCGAAGCCGAAGGTGCCAATGATCCCGTCAGCAATGACGATCTCTGGGAAGCCCTGAAGACTGTGTTCGATCCGGAGATTCCAGTCAACATCGTCGACCTTGGTCTGGTTTACTCTTTGGAATGCAGCCAACGCGAAGAAGGCGGCCATAAGGTAGACATGCAAATGACGCTGACTGCACCTGGTTGCGGTATGGGACCTGTGATTGCCGAAGACGCACAGATGCGCTTACAAAGCGTGCCCGGCGTCGCCGAAGCGGAGGTCGACATCGTCTGGGATCCACCATGGAACCAAGATATGATCACCGAAGAAGGCAAAATGGTGCTCGGGTTAATCTAGCTTTAGAAATGTTATTTTCTCCCCCTTACGGGTCGCGCAAGCGACCCGTTTTTTTGTGCCCTTATAATCCCAGCCTTGGGTCAAGCGATTCAAGCTAGCGCCGCGAAATATCCAGGATCGCTTCTGCTTAGACCTTGCAGCGACAAGGATAGAGCCCCCTGCAAGGAAGTGGCATGGCATTATGGCATGGGCTCTTCTGCCGTCAGGTGATCCTGCCCTTTATCAAGGAGCGCGACGTAAGAAAAGGCGGGAGAAGCGCACAACATCAAGGAGGATCATCGTCTGCACTAAATACCTAATCTCTAACATCTACTCAAGCTTGACAATGAAACTTACTAACGATAAATAAATAATTAATAATAACTAATTAATAATTATACAAAAAATGAAACCACAGACTCCTCTCCTCACCCTCATTACAATTGCGGCATTCAACCTTTCTGTATCCGCACAGACAATCCGACTCACCTTCGATCTGGGACAAGCCGACTTCGGCGCATATGAAGCATTAGGAACAGACACAGAACTCAATCTCACGCGCAGCGGCGGCACAATCGCAACAAATGACTTCTCGGAACTAAACGGCCTGATGGCTGAAACATACGCAATCAGCGGCGGATCACTGGGCCCAGCTTCACCTGTCGGCTTCACGATCTCCACAATAGGAGGAAGCGCAACAATTGATAGCACAGCATTGGATGTTAATGGCGGAGGCATCGACAATAACGAAAGTATTACATTCATTTTTGATACGAATATCTTGATCACTGAGTTTGATCTAGCAGGCATTGATTCGGCTCAACTCGCAAAAATTACGATCAGTGGGTCTATTCAGACCTTTGGCACGTCAGATAATGATGTTCACTCCGGAAGCTTC
>CAZIMR010000066.1:0-6457 GCA_964540215.1 uncultured Puniceicoccaceae bacterium | reverse complement strand
TTGCTGCCTTGGCCGAAACAGAGATGACCAGATGGATCGTGGCACCCGCTGCGCTCGGTATTATTATTTCTGCGATCTACGGATTGCGGGCAGTCGCAAACATCTTCTTTGGCAAGCCAACTGAGGCCTTTGCCGATCGTTTAAAGAGCGACGACATTGTGGATCTTAAAGTCCATGAGCGTGTGCCAGCACTCGTCCTGATCATTGCACTGATCGTTGTCGGTATTTACCCACGCCTGCTATCCGATGCCGCGAATAGCGAGCTGTCTCAGATTTCAAGTTATTCAAATAAGAGCACTTTGCCAGCCATTGAAGTCAATGCGGCGCTTCCTCAAACAGTCGAAGCACACCAGGAGGTTACCCACTAATGAACGAGCTTCTCGCCGAATTTCTGCGCAGTTTCACTGCGACAAACGACTGGGCTGCGATTGCGCCTGAAATCATGTTGGCGGTCCTCGCCCTCGGCCTGCTTGGGGCTGAGATGGCGTTGCCCCGATCTAAGCAGGGGCTTATACCGCGTCTTGCAATTTGGGGACAAGTCCTCGTCCTAGTTGTGACACTAGGTGCTTCCGCTTATTGTACCGCTCCGGGACAGACCTTTTTCAGTGGTATGATTGCGCAGACGGATGTGACGCAAATCATGCGAGCCTTCTTCTTGGTAAGTTCGATTCTCGTCTGCTACCTCGGCAAGATCTACTTATCGAAGCAAAAGCTGCCGCGCACTGAGTTCTTCCACTTGGTGATCATCATTGCAGCAGCGATGATGCTGCTGGTGCAGAGTGCCAATTTTGTGATGCTGTTCGTGGCGCTTGAAGCCGTGACGATCGCATTTTATGTCTTGGTTGCTTATTGTCGTACCAGTTCGCTGTCGCTCGAGGCGGGCTTAAAATATTTGATCCTCGGTGCGCTGAGTTCATCTATTTTGTTGTTTGGTATTGTGCTGCTTTACGGAGTTGCGGGTAATCCGGAGCTGAGTTTCTCGAGTGCTGACTCACTAAATTTCGAAGCGTTAAAGACTTTTATCGCGATACATCAGGATAATTTATTGGTGCGCATCGGTGCAATTCTGGTTGTCGCCGGCATCTGCTTTAAGGTGGGTGCCGTGCCTTTTCAAATTTGGGTGCCTGATGTTTATCAAGGCGCACCCACACCGGTCACCGCGTATCTTGCCATCGCGTCGAAAGCAGCTGGCTTTATTGTATTACTGCAGCTGTTGACGGGTCCGTTTATTGGCTTGGCGTCGTTCATGATCCCAGTGCTATCATTGATCGCAGCAGCCACCATCCTATTTGGTAATTTAGCAGCTGTGCGTCAGCGTAATGTCAAACGCCTGATGGGCTTATCGGGGGTCGCACATGCCGGTTACCTCCTGGTTGGCGTGGTGGCAGCGCTGAGCATTCCAGAAGCAAAGTATGCGGTGATCTTCTATCTAGTGACCTACCTGCTAGCCTCGTTTGCGGTCTTTGCCGTGATGTCGCATATGGCTGGCTCTGATGATGCCAACCAAGAGCTTGAAGATTACGAGAACCTTGCGCGCAAGAGTCCATTCCTCAGTGGAGTGCTCGCCGTTGGCTTAGGTTCATTGGCTGGTATTCCGCCATTAGGTGGCTTCATTGGTAAGCTGTTTATCTTTATCGCTGCTTACAAAGCTGGCCTCTACGGCCTATTGGCAATTTCCGTGATCGGTGTAGTGATCTCAATCTACTACTACTTCGGGTGGGTGCGCACAGTGTATTTCTCTGATTCGAAGGATGACGCAACCGAAACTGCCGGATCGCTCTGCAGCTGCGATCGCGTCGTGCTAGGTGCGCTCGTTTTTGCGACGGTGTTGGTCGGAATCTTCCCCGGTGTGTTACCGATCATTCCGTAAGCGCCTTCGGCGAGTGAGGCAGTGCTGCGCACGGAGTGACGCCTTCGGCTGGTGAAGGTGAGAAGTGCTAGTGAGTGACAGGAGAGAAACGCTCCGTTGTTTCCATGTATCGGATTGGACCGTATCGAACTATCGGTGGAAACGACGGAGCGTTTCCTTTCAACTATAATGCGAGGGTCGCGCAGGCGCGTCCCTCGCAAAGATTGCTGGGTAAACCCGCTCGCTAGGGAAACGTAGGGGCTGGCTTTATGCCATGCCCTTCGACTCAAAAAAGGCCGAGTTCATTACGAACTCGGCCTTTTGTTTTCAATTTAATACTCAGAACTACGCCTTCAGCGCCTGATCGAGATCGGCTAGCAAGTCCGCGATATCTTCGATGCCGACGGAGAGGCGCACGAAGTCGGCGGTTACTCCGGTGGCTTGTTGCTGCTCCTCGTTGAGTTGTTGGTGCGTGGTGCTGGCGGGATGGATCGCGAGCGACTTGGCGTCGCCGATATTGGCGAGGTGACTGAACAGCTCGAGGCTGTCGATAAACTCGCGTCCTGCTTCCAGGCCGCCTTTGAGGCCGAAGCCAACGAGTCCGCCGAAGCTGTCTTTATCGAAATATTTCTCAGCGGCGGCGTGGTGTGCACTTGCGCTTAGCCCTGGGTAATTGACCCAACTCACCGCTGCGTGGTTTTCAAGGAATTGGGCGACCTTGAGTGCATTGGAGCAGTGGCGCTCCATGCGCAGGTGAAGCGTTTCGAGGCCCTGAATATGCAGGAATGAGTTGAATGGGGAGGTGCAGTTGCCGGTGTCGCGCAGCCACTGTAGGCGCATCTTCATGATGTAAGCGATGTTGGCACCGCCAGCGGGTTCGAAGGCTTTGAACACATCCCAATGCACGAGGCCGTGGTAACTCCCATCGGGTTCGGTGAACTCGGCGAAGCGTCCGCTACCCCAATCGAAATTGCCACCGTCGACGACGATGCCGCCGATGCTGGTGCCGTGGCCTCCGATGTATTTAGTGAGGCTGTGGATGACGACATTCGCGCCGTGCTCAAGCGGACGACAGATCATCGGCGAGGCGACGGTATTATCAATGATGAGTGGGATCTTTGCTGCGCGGGCGACAGCAGAGACTTCCGCAAAGGGGAAGATGTTGAGCTTTGGATTGCCGACGGTGTCGCCGTAGATGGCTTTGGTTTTTTCGTCTATCAATGGCTCGAAGCTGGAGGGATCTTCGGCGTCGGCGAAGCGTACTTCGATGCCGAGCTTTGGTAGTGTGTATTTAAAAAGTGTATACGTGCCGCCGTAGAGTTGCGCGGACGAGACGATGTTATCACCGGTCCCAGCAATGTTGAGAATCGCGCTAGTGATGGCTGCCTGACCACTGGCATGAGCGAGCGCTGCAACCCCACCTTCGAGTGCAGCGACACGTTTCTCAAGCACGTCGGTCGTTGGGTTCATGATACGGGTATAGATGTAGCCGAGCTCTTCGAGGCCAAAGAGTTTGGCGGCATGGTCGGTGTCCCGAAACATGTAGCTGGTGGTCTGGTAAATAGGGACGGCTCGTGAGCCTGTTTCTGCGTCGGGGGTGTGGCCAGCGTGGAGGGCTAGGGTGCCGAGAGTGGGTGTTTTATTATCTGTCATAGGTTGGAAGGATTTGAGTTTGAGAGTTTAAAGGAGAGTAGTGGCTGGATGGAGGTCTGCGCGTAGATTGCGGAGCAATTAGCAACTAGCAATTAGCAACTAGCAATTAGCAATTAGAGATTAGGTGTTGTGGGTGGGATTTTACGGGCTCTTGTTTTGGCGGCGTCCCATGAGAGCCCGGTTTTTTCTTGAAAGCGCGCGGCTTCTTCGAGGAATTCGTTGTCAGGTTGGGTTTCGCGGAGGATGCGTTTGTATTCACGCAGTGCGTTACCGCGCTGTCCTAGGGCAGCAAGGGTTCGTGCGAGTTGCTTGCGCTTATCAATAAGATCAGGGCGCTCTTTGAGAACATCTCGCAGTATTTTTATTAGCTGGCGACTAGTCAATAGGGAGTTTTCTGAGCGATCGGTAAGGTTGATCCGATCGACTAGGGCGGCTTTCGGCTCCCATGCACTTGGCCAGCGTTCTGACATGACAGTCCACATTCGGGTGGGTTCTGCGATCGAATAAGCAAACGCAGCGCTGAAGGTGATCTCAATAATGACTAACAATGAGCATCCCATGAGCCAGAGCTTTTTACCGGGGGTGCCTATACTATAAATGAGGTGTCCGACTGCGGTAATGACTAGCGCGACAATCATTGGTAGGGCGACGTATAAGTGGTGGTCTTCGTAGGCGATAGCTCCGTTAATAAAATGGCCGTCTCGACTGGCGCCATACGCGATGAGCGCTAGGTAGCTGCAGAGCCCCAGTAGGATAGAACGGCTCCAGCCTTTTTTGATATTATAAGCGATGACGATAAAAAATGGAATGAGAAGCAGAAAGGGGAGCAGGTTCATCTGAATACCGATGTCGTAGTTGGCGTTGGTGTCGAATCGATGGAAGAGGGCGTTGTTTAAGGGGAAGAGCGCCTGCTGGGTGAAGTGAGCCATATTCAACGCTGCGTGATTGATTCGGTCTGTTATATTGACTGGCTCTAATCCTACAGCATCGGGGTTTCCGGCGTTGACCCACAGCCCGAGAAAGAGGCAGAGGCAGACCAGTGGTAGCAAGCGATTAAAGGACTCTGCGTGTATCGACCGCTCTTTATAAAGGATCATCAGAGCGAGAATTGCTGGGATGGCAAATGCGGCAGGGTGCAACAAGCAGCCGATGCCGGTGAGCACAATCGTGAGGATGTAGTCGCGTGCGTTGCGATTGCGGCAGCCGAAGTAAAGCGCACTTAATATCAAGATCAACCCGATGATTTCGGTCCGGTAACCAGCCCAGAAGAGTGTCTGAATAGTGGCTGGGTGGAGCGCGAAAATTAGGGATGCTGCAAATGCACCGGGTAATTTTAGCGTCTCGAGTGTTTTGAGAAGCAGTATGGTCGCGAAAAGGTGCAGCAGAATATTGATGCCTCGGTGAACTGTTGCGGTCGGCAGTGGGATGACTTGCTCGAGGAAGTAACTACTGATAGCGATCGGGTTGTGTTGGCGAATGCTTTCGATCGTCCATGCTTGTTGCCAGCTGTCCATCGTTTGAAAGGAGCTGCGTTCGATGGTATCGTAGTCAGACCAAAGCACGTCCGATATTAACAGTGGGCTGAAGACTAAGGTGACTAATACAATGAGCGCGAGATATGCTCGCAGCCGAGTATTTTTCAGCGGGGCAGTCGCGCTTCGCTTGCGGAGCTTTGCTGGCTTTTCTTCGGATGGAGGGATGATCAGGTTTCCCGTGCGCGGCTTGCGCTCTTCTGTGTTGCGAGGTTGGGCCATAGTTAGTACGCAGTCTGAATGGGGTAGTTGTCGAGAGATGTGCCACGGCGACTCATGGCTTGTGCCAATGCTTCCAGGTCAATCTGAGCGCCGGCAACTATATTGTTACGAGCAAACCAGCCGCGGTTGGTCTCGATGGCGATGAGCACTTCTTGATTGTGGGAGGGGACGCCATTTTCATCGTGAGGGTAGAGCGCATGTATTTCGAGCAAACGTCCACTGGCATCAAAATAGCCGAGATCGAGCAGGATGTGGGTGTTACGCATCCAGAAGGAACGTGGCTCAGGTTGATTGAATAAAAAAAGCATGCCGTGGTCTGTGGGCATTGATTCGCGGTGCATTAGGCCTTTGCTTTGCTCGCTTTGAACCAGTGCGAGTTGCAACTTCAGGAGCGTGCCGTCGATAGAAATTGGGAAGTAAGTGTTGCTGGGTTCCAGCGTGCTCATCCGCTCCTGCGGTGTACAGGCAATCAGCAGCAGGGAAAGCATGAGCATAAACGGTAAGCGGCAGAGGGGTTTCATAGAGACTCGCTTATTAAGTCAAAGCGTGACAGATTGATTGGAATACGGAAGATTTATAACGCAATCATTTGAAATGAAAAGTAAAGTCTCAGTTATTCGTATTCTCTTTGCCTCATCGGAGCAGTCTGCCGATGTTTTCTATCTGACGAAGGTCTTTGTCCCGGACCCGTTCTTGTGCTTCATTGTCGGCGGGCGCTCAACCGCGGTGGTCAATCGTTTAGAGTATAGCCGAGTTCGCGCGCAATCGAATTGTGATGAAGTGCTGCTGCTGGAGGCGGTTCAGAGTGAGGCGGCAAAGGCGCTGCGGATTGAACTTTTGGAGGTGGGTCCTGCGGAGATCATGCGCTATGTCGCAAAGTTAAACCAGGCTCGTGAATTGGAGGTGCCTGAAGATTTCCCATCAGTGTATTTTGCCAAGCTGTTAGCCGCGGGCATGCAGGTGCGAGTCGGAGCGGCCCCGTTCTTTCCTGCTCGTGAGCTGAAGAGCGATGCTGAGGCGAAGGCATTGCGACAGGGCAACGCCGCCAGTGCGGCCGGTATTCGCAGGGCCGAGAGCGTGTTGCGTGCATCGAAGATTGCCGGTCAGTATCTCAAATATGAAGGGTGTACGCTCACTTCCGAGAGCTTGCGCATGATGATTGATCAGGCTTGCCTGGCGAAGGGCGCAGTGGCGCACAATA